>JAPOYQ010000568.1:0-12096 GCA_026706505.1 Gemmatimonadota bacterium | reverse complement strand
GCCGTAGTCTTGGGCTTGGGCGGCGTTGACCAAAAGCACGACAAGTAGGCTGTATTTTATCAATTGTGCCAGTTCTCTCGTTTTTAATGGTAGAACGAGCATTAGTACGCCACTCCCATCGTCCCCAGATGCCGCTCCTCAAACGCGTCTGCCTGCACCCGCAATACCCACACATAGGTCCCCGGCGCTAGCAACTTCCCATCTGCGTTCCTGCCGTCCCAACGGTAGCGCGCTGGCCCGATCCCCCGCTCCTCGGCAAACACCCTGTGCATCCGCCGTCCTGCCAAGTCGAACACGTCCAGTGCCACCGGCGCCGACTCGACTAGCTGCAATAGGTTGAAAAACATCTCAAACTGGTCGTTGACCCCATCTCCATTGGGCGTGAAAACCCGCGCGCTGACTGCGATCTCGCCGACTAGCTTGCCGATCTGCGGTTTGGGGATTTCCACGGCCAGCCCCGAAAGCTCGTCTGGGTCCGCTGGCCCGAAATCCACGACCTGTCCCGGCTCGACGATCTGCGGTACCGTCGGGAATTGGCTGTTGTAGGCGCGGCTGGAGAACGTGGTGCCGAAGCGGAAGATTGGCAGGTCATAGGTGAATTCCAGTACGGCCCCGTCTCTGTTTACCAGTGGAAAACTCAGCCGGAAGCCCTCCTGGTGCGCGTATTCTACTGCGAAATCCACCGCCTGCCCGTCCAAGCGCACGTTGCGGATATTCGCCACCGGCGCGTTGGAGTCCACGGCCAATGCATCGTAGCCGCGCACCGCCCCGTTAGCCTTCAGCAACACCGCGTAGTGGAACGTCGCCGGCTTTTCCGCCTCGGCCAGCCGCGGAAAGACCTCGGCCCGGAGGGTGTCGGCGATTGGCGGGCGCAGGTAGTCGAATTCGAGCCGGTCGATGAGGCGCGTATCAAAGAGTCGGCCTTCGAAGGCAAACTGCAACTGGATAAAGCGCCGCGGCCCCGGTGCTGTTACTAGGCCGCCGTTCAACACGCGCTGCCACGGGCTCCAGTTTTCCTCGTCCTCCTGCGGTGGCAAGCGATCGAGGCGGTCAAGCGACCAGTATTTGGTGGCGCTCACCTCCTTGATGTCCGCGGTCGATGAGAACAGATCGTCAGACCTGACTCGCTGCCGATAGATGATCGGCGTATTGTCCAGCCCGGTGCGCACCCGCGCCGTCAAGCGGGAAAAGGGCGCTTCGCCAACCACCTCCTCTACCCAGCGCACCTCGCCGACGGTGGCGGGAGCCCCTAGATCGAGTAGGTCCGTCTGATAGGTCGCCCGGTTCAGGTAGCCCGTGCCATAGACCTCAATCTCGTCGATCTCAAAGGGCACCTCCGATAGTGAACGCAACTTTACCAGCCGCACGTACTGGGGCTTGACCGCGACATCGACCACTGGGTCTTCGTTTTCCAACTCGCGGATCACCAAAATGTCCGGCGCGCCGCTGACGCGGTTGGTCTGCCTTGGGTTGACCCACAGTTCGTACGCGCGCAGAAAGTCGTCTTGGTAGGGTTGGCGCGGCGTGGCCGCCACGGTGTTGCGCGGATAGAAGCGCACCCGCTGCACGCCTACCTGTTGGACAAAGTCGAGGATGATCCAGATGCCGTAGGCCGGAACCTCTGGGTTGAAGGGGGTGGGTTTGCGCTCGAAGGCGGTGGTGTGGTCGCCGTTGACGATGCCGCGGAGCTGGGCCTTGCGCAAATCGGTGTACTTGGTTGTTGCATTGGGTGCCCTAACCGAGCCTTGGCCTTCGAGCACTAGGGAGGCGATGTTATCCTCGCCGTCGAAAAAGCGCGGGCTGACCCATCCCGGCCGGTGAACGAATTCGACTGCGCCCACTAGTACGTTGCTCGTATCCACCTGTGACCTAGACCGGGATCCGACCAAAAACTCGGGGTCGATGCCGTCGCCGCCGCCGGCCCAATCGTGCTCGACACCGCCGAGCGCGAAGGTGCGGACTTGGCCATCGGCGTCCAGCGCCAGCAATAAGAGCGCTGCGAAAGCCCAGTTCATAGCTTCAACCCCGCGTTGATGGTTATAAAAAGCATGCTGGAGCGCTGATCTTCGCTGTGGTCAAAATCGCGCCACAGCCACTGCGCTCCCACTCGGGTCACCAATTGGTAGCCGGCATAGCCCACTCTGTTCGTCAACTGTATCACTAGCGTCCGGCCCGTAAAGTCCTCCGCCACCTCTGGGTGCCTACCCTCCAGCATCCAGAACCGACTCCACTCCAACCCGCACTGTAGCTGGGTGTCGAAGATCTGGCGACCGTGCCGAGCGTAGTAGCTGATCGAAACCTGCTCGGCTAGAATTGGCTGCACCCAGAGCAGGAACAAGGTCTGTTCGAGGCTTTCCGCCACAGGGGTCCGGCTGTGGAAGGGCCGAACGCGGCGGTACTCGCTCTTCCAGCGCGGCTCCACCCGGCCCAGCCCCAAAGGCACCGTCCACTCGGCTTTGTTGATCGCGCCGAGAAAACCCGACCTAGGGCGCCCTTCGCGGCTGTGGAGCATCTCGGCGTCCCCGCGCTGCCACCAGCCCTCCCACTTGAAGCGGTGCATGTGGCGCAGACCCCAGCCAAAAGCCTGTTCCCAGTCGGCGTATAATGTGTTGCGCCAAGCGTTGTTCCCCGGCAGCCGATCTACAACAGGCTGCATCCGCCCCACCGCACCCACTGGCTGTACCCATTGCTCCAAGTCGTCCGGGATGTCGTCCCTGATGCGGGCTGCAAAATCGAAAAACCGCAATTGCCCGCCTCTAAGGCTCCAGCGCGCCGCGGCCAGCGCGTACACCGCATGAGTCCGACCATCCCCGGAAATCAGCCGCATCCGCTGGTGTCCCAGCGCCAGACTCGCATCCGGCCCCAGATGCCCGCGTGCGTACATATTGAAACCGCGATGGTCGCGCTTGTAGGGATAATCGGGCAGGAGGTCGTTCTCGAAACGGTCAATCACGCCGTTGTGGTTGAGGTCGAGACCGAAGAGGTACTCTGGTCGGTCCGAGCGAAACCGCAGGAAAGGTTCCTCGTAATCGGGGATGAGATTGCGGTTCTGGTTGTGGTCGTAGATGAAATCGCCGTTCTCGTCGTAGCCGGGAAAGGCCACCCGCGAGGAACTCTGGAAGGGCCGTTCCCATTCCGGGGTGCCGTCGTGGTCGTCGTCGTCATCGACGAACTCGTAGAGGTCGGGAGTCGGCGCTTGGTAACGGATATCGCCGTTGCCCTGCGCGAGCCAGTAGTTGGTCGAATAGCCGTCGGCTAGCGAGAACAACTCCCCGGCCATATCATAGGGATAGCGTTCGTAGGCCACTTCGGCGTACGCGGCGTGGGCGCTGTTGACGAAGTGGTGCAGGTGCTTGACATCTAGGCTGGGGTACATGCCGTGCTGCCGGTTGACCACGGCCTCGCCCCGAAATGAGACGCCGTGCCACTCGACCAAGTCCCAATTGATCCCAAGCAGTTCGTTGGCGGTAGGCAAACCGTAGTCTAGGCGCAGCACTCGGCTGTTGCTGTTGTCTTGGACATTGCCCGGCGAGCGCGCGACGGGGAAAAACACGATCTGCGGGTCGCGCCGATCCCCGTCGGTCTGCAAGTTCGAGGCCATCTCGACCCGGTAGTCGTCGGCGACCACCAGTTCGACTGCTGCCCGGCGCAAGGTAGCCGAGCGCAACCCTTCGTGGTCGAGGGCGGCGAAATCGTATTCGAGCAGGACCGTCTCCGAACCGTCGGCTACCAGCGCCCCAGCCCGCGTTCGCCCTCCCTCAATGCGCGGCAAAAAGCCGATTTCCCGCCCGCGCACCTTGTGCCCGCTGGTATCGACCAGCACGATGTCGTACCTGAACAGCGACGTGCCACTCACCCCGTCGGCTGGCGAATCATCCCTGAGCCGCACCCACAGTTTGTTCAGCGACTTGTTCTGGCCGGTGGTCAGCGTCCCGTACAGAGGGTTGCCGTACGTAATCTGCACTTGGCTTTGCGCGTTGTGGGCGTTGATATACGTAACGCCGACGAGCGCCGCGTCGCTGACTTTGAATTTGGCGTGGCCTCCCAACAGGTGCGTGATATTGGTGCGGTCAGCCCTGTTTGGCTGGCTCGGCCGCGACAGCAGCAGGCTCCCCACGAGGCGCTCGTTGGCCCAGTCGAGGCGCAGTCCATTGAACTCGGTCTTATTGAAGGTCAAGGGCGTGAAGACGGTGAAGATTCCGTCGCCGATCATCAACCGCGCGCTGGTTCCCCTGCTCTCGTCCGAGGCGATCACCAGATTCTGGAAAAATTCCGAGTAAGGCCCTCCTTGGCTGATCAAGCTGCCATTGCGTTTGGTTTGCTCTTGTTCCCAGGTATAGACCATCCAGCCGCGCCCTATGCGGTGGCCGAAGGTGTCGTACCACGGCTCGCCCTCTAGGCCCGTGTCCACGAGGGTCCGGTAGCGTTCTCGCGCGTAGGAGGTGCGGTCGCCGCTGTACCAGGGCCGCATATAGCTTTCGGCCAGATGCCGGGGCGCGTACCAGCGGTGCATTCGCGGCGTGATGTATTCTATCTCAAAGTGCGGCACTTCCCACGCGGTCACCGGCGGGCCCTGCAGCCCCCACCGGCTCGCGTCCGTACTTTGCGCCTCGACCGCTAGCGCGCGCAACGCGCAGCAGGCCAAGACGCACGCCAACCAAGCTCTGCTCCGTTCGGTCAATAGACCACCCCCACCAAGCTCGCGGCCTGGGTTTTTTCCGCACCCACGTCGGCGGAGAAAGCGACGCACACCAAATAGGTCCCCGGTCGCACCAGTGCTCCTGCGTCATCGCGACCATCCCAAACCACGGAGTGATCGCCGCTGGGGTTTTCCCGACGCAGCGAAAGCTCGCGCACCTTCCGACCGGACAGGTCGTAGATGCCGACCTCAATCCGCCTTTCCCGGATGAGGCGGTAGATGGTAAAGCGGATCTCGGCTTGGTCATTTATGCCGTCGCCGTTGGGGGTGAAGACCTGGGGCAGCGAACGCACTCGGTCCAACAGCGGGAAGTTTTCCACATCGGCCACCACCACTAGCGACTGACTCGCAGCCAGCGACCCAGCGTCGCCCTCGCTTATCGCCTGGACGATCCCGGGTCGGGTCGCGCGTTTCAATTCGGCACCAAAGACAGTGCCGCTCAAAAATACCCGCGTGCGGAAACGCGCCTCGTACAACGACCGGCCACCAGTGACTGGCGCGGGAAAAGCCAATTCCACCGATCCGTCCTCCAGCCGCTCTAGATCCAGCGGTCCCGGCCATAGTTCTCGTCCCGTGCCAGCGCGCAACTGCGCCTCGCTGCCCTCCCGGAACGAGATCAGCTCAATTGGGACCGAGGAAGACGAGTGCAGCCGGATCCGGTCAAAACCGGAATTCCCGGGACCAAAAATTGAGCGGATATACATGGAGAATAGCTGATCCTCCCCCGGTGCTACCCCATCTATCGGCCATACTTCGGCGAAGGTCTGGTCCACCAAAGGCGGCGCTAACTTGAGCCGCAAGCTCCGCATCTGTGCCGTACGCAGCGGTTCTTGGGTCAAAAGCCGCATCTGTGCTTGGGCGAAGCGCCGGGGGCTTGGCGACTTGAATGGCTCCCCCGACGTTAGATAAACCGCGCTCCAGTTACTCCAGCCCGGCCCTGGGATTTCCCGAACTAGCACCTCGCCGCGATTTTTCTCATAGCGGATGGCCTCCCACTCCTCCTGGCTGATTTCTTGCCCCACCACGTCGAAGTAACGCCGCTCCTCGATCACTTCGTCACCGCTGCGGGTGCGGATCTCTAGCTGGGTGCCCGGGGGCTGGTCTCCATCCCATTCCACTGTGGAGAAAATCCGCGAGCGGCCTAGGCGGATAACGGGCGATTCGAGCTCGACCTTGGACACGTAGCCTTCGCCATAAGCCTGGATCTCGCTCAAGTTGCCCGCCTCGGTATGCTCGCCTACTATCACTAGCTCCAGACGCTTCAGTTCCAAATAGCGCACTTCCCGCAAGGGGAATTGCTCTTCTAGCTGTAAAAAGGACTCCCGATTCTGCCGCTCCTCCAAAGCTTCCCACAACAGCGAGCCATCGGGGTCTAAACTGCCATCCGAAATCCGGAGCTGATAGGCGCTTAAAGGCCCCTCGGCGCTGACTAGGCGCACCCGGTCTAGCCAGAACCGAGCCCCTAGGTCAACTAGGAGCTGGTTGCGGTCGAGTACCGAGTCGTAAATCCGCAACGGGTAGAAGGAACGGAAGAGGCCATCGGTCGCCAGCTCGAGCAGGATATTTTCGAATATGCTCACGTTGCGGTTGCGGAGCCGCTGGGTCAGAGTGACGACATTGTCCCCTAGGGTATAGACCTCAAGCTCGGCCAAGCGCGGCCGCTCGCGGCGAAAATAGCGCACTAGGCCCCGTTCCTCCTCGGGCAAATCCCGATGCGTCTGCTCGTCGATTAGGATTTGGCGGCCGATGACCGTCTGGCGGAAGTACTCGACCGTCCCTTGGTCTTCAGGCGACAGCGCCTCGTAGGTAGCCCGATCTACTTCCGCGCCCCGCGTACTGTCCGAAGCCAACGCCTGAAAGCGCACGACCTGCGCCACTTCTCCTTCGACTCCGGCGGGCAAGGGGCGCTGGGGACGGACCTCGAAGCTGAACTCCCGCTCTGTCTTATTGGGGTATGTCACCTGCCCAACGCGGAAGAACTTCAACGGCCGCTCTGGATGTCCCCGCCCGTTCGAGAGCAGCACCCTAAACTTGAGGAAGGGATCGCCCGTCTGGGCAAAGCGCACGACCACCCTTTTGGCGATTACCGATCGCCCTAGTTCCACATCTACAAACCAGTCTTTTAGTGGGTCGGCCGGATCGGGCTCCCAGTAGGTGTCTTGGTCTCCGTCCATTATGAAGGGTGCCTGCGCGGCGCTGCTGCCCGCCCTGCGGATCCCCCCCACCAATGTGTCGCCACCGGCCTCTGGGGTCTCGAACTCCATCGCGTTGAGTGCGGCGTTGATGTCGCGGCGCAGGAAGCGGGGTAATACCGCGCCTTCCGCCGTAATTACGTGCGTCCCTATAGGTGCCTCCCATTCGGCCCAGTGCGCCGCTTGGTCGATGACGACTTGGTCTCGCGTTAGCCGGTAGCTGGTCTGGGCGGTGAGGGTGGGTGGATGCGTCAGCAATAGACAGAGTACCGCCGGCCAAAATACGCCGTCAGTCCGACTAAAAAACAGTCTGGTTTTATTCATCTCAATACGCCACTCCCACCGAGCCCCAGCGGCGTTCCGAGTCCTCGTCAGCTTCTACCCGCAACTCGTACAGATACAGTCCCGGTGGCACCAATAACCCTTGATCGTCCGTTCCATCCCACTCCAGCGCATAAGCCCCGTTGCTGCCCATTCCCGCATAGGCTCGCCGCACCCGGCGACCGGCCAAGTCGTACATCTCCAGAGTCACCGCAGCCTCAGTAACGATCTTCAACAGCACATAACTCAGCGCGAAGGCGTCGTTGGCCCCATCGCCGTTGGGCGTGAACAGCCGGGTCCCCTCCAACTGCGCCACCAGCGGCACGTTGCCGTCCGCGAAGCGCACGACCAGATTGGTCCCTTCCAGCGAGGGATCCACATCGCGCTCGTCGGCCACTTGGTATGCCTCTTCGAGCTGACCGTCTGCCTCCCTGCGGTCCAATGCCCGCACCTCAAAGCGCGTGTAGTCGCGGAACACAGCGCCGCGAAAGACGATCTGCACAAAAGTTCCCGTCTGCTCGATGTGTCGCCACAAGTCGACGTCGAAGCCCGCGCTTGACGCGTAAGTGGCGGAAAAGGAAATCTCCTCGTCATCGACGAGTATCCGCTCGATTTCCGTTACCTGCGCAGCCGTGCGCACCTGCAGGAAGCGGAAGCCCGTAGCTCGTGGATCTGGGCCTTTGTCGGGGCGCAAGCGCACTTCCATGGACAAGGTAAAGCTCGTCTCGACGCCCGGCTGCACGACGCTGGGGCTAATCTCGGCCAGCAGGCTACTGACCACCGGCGGTCGCGCAAATTCGAAGACCAGCCGCCTGAGCACGGCTCCTGGTGAGGCCATGCGCACCTTGAACTGCAAGAAGCGGCGCAGCCCTGGCGAGTGGATCAGACCGCCGCTGACGGTCTGCCAGCTACTCCACAGCGGATTGGGTCTGATCGGCCCCTTTTCATCGGCGGGCAATGCTTGGTAATCCTCTTTGCTCACCCGTCGTAACCCGTCCTCCGCTTGGAGATCTATGCTGAAGTAGTGCTCGGGATCGCGGTCGGAGCCGGTGCGCGTCTGCACTGAAGCAGGGGCGTTTTCTATGGAGCCTCCTTCGTAGCGCACTTTGCCCCAGACGATGTTGGGATAGCGCGTCCTGACCGGCCTAGAGACGTAAGTGCCCACAGGCGCGTCGCCAGCGGCGTAGATTTCTACTTCCGCCAATTCCCACTCGCGCTCTGTGCCAGGCTCTATGCGTACGTAGCGCACGTTGCGGCTATCAATGCGCTGTTCTACCACAGGCTCGACGTTGGGGGCGGGGGCGAAAAAGCGGATGGCAGGGTCGTACTCTGCTTGGCGCTCGGCCTTGGTGTAGAGGCGAAAAACCTGTAGGAAGCGGCGTCTGTTCTGGCGGTCAAGGCGCGGGAAGAGGCGGATGTGATTGACGCGGAAGGTGGCACCGAGGTCGATCTCTACGGGCGTACTGCGGTTGATAGCGGCAAACTGATCTGGATCGAAGGCCGTATTGGGATTGCCGTCGTATAGCAGAGTGCCTAGGGGCACGCGGAGGATGCCAGCGGGATTTTCCACCAGCCCCACTGCCATGCCTCCGCGCTCGGCCAAGCGCAGCGATAGATTTTCGCCGGCTTCTGCCGGCCACATCCAGATGGAATCGCGCGCTACTCCTAGGAACTGAGCCTCCTCGACAATGCTGTCCCAGCGGCCTAGGCGACCGTCTTGACCCACGTCGAGGGTATCGACGGCCAGCGCGGTGGTGGCGCTGCAGAAGAGACCGATTAACAAGGCGTAGTGTATGGCTTTATTCAATTTACTCGGCTCGCTTATTCGAGTTTGATCATTTTGCGGGTGCGGGTCTGTTCGTCTACCTGTAAGCGGTACATATAAACTCCAGCGGCGACGGGTTGCCCCTGCGCGTCGCGGCCATCCCAAGTTAGTTCGTGCTCGCCAGCGGGTAGCGGCCCCGTCCACACTTGGCGCATTGGCTGCCCTAGGACATTGTAGATGGTTAAATCTACGTCCTTAGCTCCGGCGGGCACGGCCAAGGGGATAGTTGTGGCGGGGTTGAACGGATTGGGATAGTTGGCACCCAAAGCAAAAGCCGTTGGCGTGGCTGTCTCGGCTGCTACGGCGGTGGTCGGAGTGCCTTGGTTGATAAAGACAAAGACGCCGCCGTGGTCGCTTGCCGGATTCGTTCCCAGTACGACTAGATCGGTGTCGCCATCGCCGTTGACATCGCTGGCGAAGACCTGACTGCCCTCGCCAGGCAGAGGATAGTAGCCTTCGAGGGTGGGCACGCCATTGCGCTGGCCGAGCGACACCACGAGGGCCGGACCGACGGTCGAATTGGCAGCGACCATGGCCACATCCAGCACGCCATCGCCGTTGAGGTCGCTGGCGGTGGCCTGCGACGGGAACACCTTCCAGTCGAGCAAGGAATGGCGAGCCAATACGCCGGAGGCGTCCAGACGCCATAGGGACAAACCGTAGTAGTCGATGTTATGGAGGGACGCATCTATCTTCTCAGAGGAGCCGAGTAGATCCACCGTCCCATCGCCATCGAGATCGGCCAGTAGATGCAGGGCGCAGGGATTGATCGGGGCCGCAAAAGAGAGTGGCGGTTCTTGAGTAGCGGCCCACGGCCGGGTCAGTTGCCAAAAGTCTTGAGGCTCAAAGCAGCCCCCATTCCACAACAAGCTTGCAGCTTCGCCGAGGGGTTGTCCGGTCGATAAATAGGCCCAGCGCCACTCCTCGCTGTCGAGGACGAAGGTATCGCTATCGACAAAGTCGTAGCCGTCGTTGATCCACATAATCACTTGGGACGCAGCGTCGGAGACCAACAGGTCCACATCGCCGTCGCCGTCGCCATCGGCCAAGCCAACGAGCACGACGTCGAACAGTTGCAAAATGGGATCAAAGCCGTCGCCCCAGTTGTACCACACTTCGACGTTTCCCCTCCATTGATATTTAACGACCAAATCGAGGAGTCCATCGCCGTCGAAGTCGCTTCCCCGCAGGTCCATGAGTGGAGGGTCGTTGGCGGGTTCGGTTGAGAGGAGGAGCTCTTGGGTGGGTTCAAAGCGGCCTAGCCCGTCGTTGGACGCTACCGTCCAGCCCAGTTGTCTTTCGCGGCCCATGACGCGGTGCCAGATCGCCACCAGATCCGCGTCGCCATCGCCATCTACATCGCCCACTGCGCCGTGCGATTCTTCCCGGTTGCCTCGCCAAAGGCTTGGGATGCCGATGCCTTCGCCGAGCGGAAAAAAGTCGGATTCGGCAAACAAGGTGCCGGGCGGCCCCAACCCCACACCGAGATCCCGAGGCGACAATTCTCCCTGTGCCGACTCTCCGGCCCCGGTGAGTTGGATCCAGTCTATTTCTAAAAACTTGGGATGGTTGGCCACGTCCTGCGAGTCCCGGTATAACATCATGTCTATACGAATAGCATAAAGGGTATCCTGCCAGATGATCTCCTGCTCTGGATATGCTTCTACCAAGGCGCGTAGATCTACGGTGAGGTCTTCCCATTCGATGGGATAGGGTTGAAGATATCTCCACGTGCTAGACCTCCCTTTAAGGAGGCGTCTTCTCTCGGCATTGGACCAGTACATCAAGAATGGTCCCTCGGTGGGACTGTGGTGTATGAGACGCAGCCGGAGGGTGAGGCGGTCGAACAGGGCCGAGTCTTTGCCGATCAACGGCGAACGCAATTGAACGGTGGGTCTGCGACCAGGAGTTGTTGCAATGCGCCAGACGCCATCGACGATTTCGCTGTGTAACGGGTCGCTATTGCCATTGGTATGAGTAGCACTTTCCCGGGCGGTCCAGCCATAGGTGGAGCCGTCGGCGAAATCCCACGTTAGGGCAAAGGCTCCGCATGGAGCGGCCACCAATAGAATTGCAAAGAGAACGCGGCGCATTGTTTGCCTCCAGAGTTTGTGGGTTTGACCATTTTGCGGGTGCGCGTCGTGTTTAATTAAACCGTACGGCTTCTCACAAGCTCTCCTCTATCGCCGCTACAGTCGCGTCTGTATTTCCCCTTAAGCCAGAATCCTCCACGATCAGCCCTTGGGAGTCCACCAAGTAATACGAAGGTATGCCACTTACTTGGTAGGTTTTGGCTACTTCCGCACTCCAGCCGTCCGCTCGCACGTGGACGCCTTTGATCTCGTGTTTATCAATCGCCTCTCGCCAATCGTCCTCATCCGCGTCCAGCGATATGTTGAGGAAGACGACCGGCCAGTCGGCCGTTTTTTCCTTGACTTGGCGGAGATAGGGTAGGTCGTCGATACACGGGACGCACCAACTCGCCCAGAAGTCGAGCAGCACCACTTGGCCTTTGAACTGGCTCAGCGATACGGGCTGGCCGTCGAGGTCGGGGAGGGTGAATTCGGGTGCGGGTTGTCCAGGTTGCAGCTTCAGGGCTATATCCAGAACCACTTGGACGGCCTCATTGTACTCCGGGTGCGGGTTGATCTGTTGGAACTCTTCCCACTCGCGCTGGGCCGCGGCAAAGCCTCTACTGCCACTGCGTTTGAACCTATTGATCAGCTCTCCAGCTAAAAACCAGTAGAGCACTCTCCCTTCCAGTTTTTCTTTTGCCAGATCGGATCTAGTAGGCCCAAACCAATGTCCTTTTCCGGCATAGATCGAGTCGAGTTGTGCTTGGGCGGTTTCCGATAGCCCCAAGCCCGCTAGATCGATCTTCGCCGATAGCTCGAGCGGTTCGCGATTTTCGTACAGGGAGTCGAGTTGTGCTTGGGCGGCTTCCGACAGCCCCAAGCTCGATAGATCAATTTTCGCCGACAGCTTAGGAGGCTCTTTGGCTAGGGAATCCAACCGTACTCCACGAGGTATGTAGAACACCAACGCTCCGCCCGTCGTAT
>JAPOYQ010000680.1 GCA_026706505.1 Gemmatimonadota bacterium | reverse complement strand
CCGTCTGCTCGCCGTTTTTGGACTCGCCATCCCAGATGTCGCCGATCCGCAACTCGCAGTAGCGATAGCCGATTTCGCTGGCTCGCCGGGCGAAGCCCTCTAAGTCGCAGCCGGGCCAGTTGTGGTGAATTGCGCCGATTTTTGCCATGTTCGTACTCCTCTTGTTTAGGTTCAGTAAAGTCGCCACACCTGCGTCTGCAATGGCATGAGGCTGACCTCCGAGATCTCGTCGCTGACGGGTATAGCCTCGATCGCAAGAGCTTCGTACGTGTCGAAGCACTTTTGGCGCGATGTGGGCGACTGCGGCAGGTAATCGAAGTGGTAGGAAGCCTGCCGCACGGTGCGTGGATCGAAGTTGTGCGCCACCAATAGCGCACCTCGCTCAGTATAGCGCACGTACGCCAGAATGCGGTCGTCCGGGTCGCCGCCAGCAAATTCGTTGCGGTGGAAGTACACCTCTCCATCGCAAAATTCCGGCCATTCCTTTTGCAGTGCGCAGAGACGCTCGTAGGCCCTCGCTAGGCTGGCGTGCGGTTCGCGGTCGGCCCAGTCGAAATGCAGGAGGGTCTCGTTTTCAAAGTCGGTGCGCGCTTCTTCACCCCACTCGCTGCCCAACTCCAAACCCCGCGTCAGATTGCACCTAGCGGCCGAGCCGGCCGAACAGTCGATCAAGGCGGCCTGCAAATTCTTGAGCAGGGCCATCAGCAACGCTCGGTCTCTTGGCTGGATGGGACAGGTGAGGCCCTGCCAGTAGTCCCGCGCCTGCTCGTCGCAGTGCAAGAGTTCCCGGAACCGCTCGTGCCACACTTGGGTGGCGCGCGGGCTGTCGTGGTTTTCAAAGTAGGCCATGGCCACGGTGCCGGGCGCGAAGGTGCGATGCATCTCTTCTAGGAAATCGATGAGGGGTTGGGCGTGCTCGACGTCGCAGTGAAAGTCAACTAAGAGCGCGTAGATCGCATCTGTTGGGACGTCCACTGCTTCTACCAGCGGGCACAGCGTCTCGCCCAACACCAACGCCTCGGGTGCGACAGCTTGAATGCGGTTCTTGAGCTTTTTGAGGAAGGGCCGGTCAATGGTCTGACTGGCGTCGATGCGCACCCCATCGAATCCGCATTGCTCAATCCAATATGGGGCAATCTCCAGCAGGTACTCTTGCAACGGCTGATTGTAAACCAAGTCGAAGAGCGCCACGTCCGAATAGACCAGCCAAGCGATCTGGTGGATTTGCGGCACACCGCGCTCGTCGCACAGATACCACTCGGGATGCTCGGCGATCAGCGGACAGTCGCGGCTACTCTGCATCAGGACTAAGTCGAAGATGACCTTCTTGCCGAGGGCGTGTGCCTTTCTAGTCAGTACCCGCAACTCAGCGCGACCGACTAGCTGGACGAAGGCGTCGCGGCCAAGTGCCTTTTCCACTTGGGCCGCTGACAGCCCGGCGAGACCTTCCATCTCGTTTGGGAGCACGAAACCTTCCGCCACCAGTGCCTCCCAATCCACTTCCTCAGTCGGCGAAACCAGCTCGGGATCAACCTGGAAAAAGTCCTGTACCGCATAGACGCTGCCGAGGGCACCCTTGCGCACATCCGCGCCGGTGTGCAGGTCTACAAAACCCGGACGGAAGAAGGGCAATAAGTAGATCACATCGGCAGGTATGTCTTCTAAGCGCCGCGCCAGTTCGGCGAGCCGGCCGGAGCGGAAGCAGCCTCCCTCGACCTCGGCTCCGACCTTGCGCACGCACACCTCGGAGATCGTCGGTCCCTTGCGCACCCACTCCGGGCTGACGACGACGACCCCGTCGCGGTTTTCAGCCAAATCGTTGAGGCTGATCCACTCCTTGCGCCCGGCCTCGGCGTAGCTGTCAGCGGAAAACTCTACCGCGTAGTTGAAGGTGCCTGTGCGCTCAAGCGCGAAAGCTGCTGACTCAAAGACGAGGTTGTTGCCGGCGAGGACGGGAGCGCCTTCCGCATCGACAAGCAGCCGCATCTCCACGTAATCATTTGTCCCGTTAGCATCTGTCCACAGCCGCGCATCCACATCCCCCGGCTGAACTTCGCGCGGGTCAACGGCGGCGACGAAAAGCTCGCAGCGCACCTGGGCCATGGCAGCCGTCTTGCCAGGTTCGATATAAGCCCTAGCTAGGGGCGGCTCGCAAACCCGACCGTCGATTTCAATGGTCAGGTTGCCGCCCCAGACCTGCCAGTTATCGAACTCGCGGCGCTGGTAGCGGCAGTGCAATTGTTCGTAGAACGCGGCGCGTAAACCGAAGACGGCCGTAACAGTCAAAGAATTCTCTCCAAAAGTATTAGGAATTGGTCCAATTCTTACAACTATCTATGGTTCTGCCGATAGTGCCGCTTGAGCAGATCTTCGCCGAAATCGTTGTGCAGGTCGCGCCAGACCGCGTGGATGTGGTTGGCGTCGTTTTGGGTGTTGTCGTACTCGGCTAGGAAACCCGGCCCCTGTACCCGGTAGTAGTGCGGCCCCCCGCGTTCCTCTGCGCCGGCCCAAGCAAAGTGCGCCGCCCGCAAATATGCCGCTCCGAGTCGCTCCCATTCGGCTTCGGCCAGCGCTTCGGGCAGGCGCCGTACGTACACTTCGATCAAGGCGTCCAAGATCTGGCGCTGCGCCGCGCTCATATCCGCACTGCCCAACCCCTCCGGCTCGACCTCGCCGCGCACATGGGGCACGTTGGTCGTGAGAATGTCCCTTGGGGCTTCGGCACGGACGATGGCCACTGCTTTCTGTTCGCCGTCCAACTCGTGCAAAAGCTGCCGCCCCAAGTCCTCTTCCTCCCGCAAAGCCCGCAGTCCCGTTTGCTCGCCGTGGCGCACCTCAGCGGGGTTTGAGCCAAAAAACAACGGCGTCGATCCCAGCCGACCTTGTACTATTGTGTGGTTGAGCGAGACGTGATGGCCCTCAAAGCGCCAGCCCCAGGGCGCGTCGCCACCTGGTTCGCCGAAAATGCTCACGTAGTACAGCTCGGGATCGCGCTGGAAGCGCCGCCCGGCCCCCTCCAATTCGGCCAGTATCGGCTCCAGCGAAATGATCGTCGAGACTTTTTCGTACCCCGACGCGCTGACTCCGGTCGCCACTAGCGCGTGCGCTAGCTGCCGCTGCCGCTGGTCCATTTCCTTTAGCGGCAATCCGGCGCGCTCCCTCGGAATGTAGTGCCAGTTTTCGCGCTCCGCGCTGTCGGCAAAGTCGATCACCGCCTTCTGCCGCTCGGCCGCATCTAAGGACGCGAGAAAATTGCTGGCGGCCTCGGCCATGCGTTGTACTGTATTAGTTTGGTCCATGATCTTCCTTTCTCAAGTCGGCCTGCGTGCCGACAAATCGTCGTGCAAGTCGATGGTAGTGTACTCTTCGCATGCTTGTTTCACGGCAATCCGGACGAACTCCAGTTTTTCCGGCCCGGGATTGTAGATGCCGTGCCCCTGCCCAATGCCCTGCCAAGTAACCGACCCCGGCCCCACCGCAAAGGTCTCGTCGTCAATAGTCATCAGTCCTTGTCCCTTTAATACTACAAAGCTCTCTTCGAGGAAGTCGTGATAGTGATACCCCACCGATCCCCCAGCGCCGAGGATGGCGTGGTCGAGAAAGGTCCAATCGCTGTTGAAGTCATCAGGCGAGAGCACGTGCCGAGTGGCGATCTGCCCGCAGCCGCCGTGAATTGCGTCGCGCCACTTTAGCGCTTGCTCGTCAAAGGTGCCAGCCTTGGGCTGTACACCTTGCTGCGCCTCTGAATCCAAGTCCATCGCGACGCGCACGCGTAGCACGTTCACAGATACATCGGTCAAGTTTTTCAGCACGTGATCGCATCCGGTAGGTTCGATGATAAACCCGGATCCTTCTCCGCTTTCTATTGGCTGCTGCCCCACGGTCAATTCCACCGGCCCACCTGTAAATACATAGCCCTGTTCACAAGCTATTCCTGAGCCTTCCACCGGGAACGGTTCCCCCGGTGCCAATACCCAATAATCGAATGCCTCCCACGGCGTCTCTGGCCGCAACCCCGCAAAGATCGGGCAGCCTTCTTGGTCTAACTCATCAAGACGGACGTGTTTCATGCTTTTCTCTATCATCCTCTGCCATCCCGCTAAACTACGCATCCCAATCCCCCTTCACAAACCTTGACACCCTTCCGCTCAACCCCCAACATAAACGCCCATCTCTATACGGAGCCACCCAAATTGCCTACGAAAAAAGAACCCATCCGCGTCGCCGTTCTCGGCCAAGGCCGCTCCGGCCTCAACATCCACTGCCGCTACTTCAAAACCGCCCCGCACAAATACCAAATAGTCGCCATCGCCGACCTCCTTGACGACCGCCGCCAGCGCGCCCAAAGCGAAATGGGTTGCGACGCGTACGCCGACTACCGCGACATTCTCGCGCGCGGCGACATCGACCTAGTCGTCAACGCCCTGCCCAGCCACCTCCATCCTCAAGCCACCATCGATTCCCTCAACACCGGCCACCACACCATCTGCGAAAAACCCCTCGCCTGGAGCGTGGCCGAACTCGACACCATGATCGCCGCCGCCCACAAGGCCGATAGCCTGCTCCTGCCCTTCCAGCAATCGCGCAACGCGCCCCAATTTCAAAAGCTGCTCCAAGTTATTGACTCAGGCGTCCTCGGCCGCATTGTCCAAGTCTCGATCTCCTTCAGCGGTTTCGCCCGCCGCTGGGACTGGCAGACCGTGCAGGAATACCGAGGCGGCAATCTACTCAACACCGGCCCGCACCCCATGGATCAAGCCATGCGCCTGCTCGACTTTAAAATACCGGAGCAAATCCTCTGCGCCATGGATCGCGCCAACACCTTCGGCGACGCCGAGGACTACGTCAAAATTCTACTGCGCACCAAAGACAAACCTGTCATCGATATGGAAATCTCCTCCTGCACCCCCTTCCCTCAGCCCATGTACACCGTCCACGGCGAGCACGGCGGCCTCTCCGGCGGCCCTGCGGGGCTGGCTTGGCGCTACTACGATCCGCAAAAGGCGCCCGAGCAAATGCTCATCCGCAGCCCACTGCCCGGCCCGAGCTATTGCCGCGAGGAGCTAAAAATGATCGAGCGGTCCTGGGCCCCCAACGAGGACGAGCAAGACGCATTTACCTATATGTCCAACGCCTATTACGACGGCGTATTCGCCGCGTTGCGGGAAGCAGCCCAACCCGAGATCACGCCGCAACAGGTGCGCGTGCAGATCGCCGTCATTGAAGAGTGCCACCGCCAAAACCGCCTCTCCCAACTGCCGCCCCAAGGTTGGCCAAAGGAATGCACCACATGAACTCCGCCAAAGCGAACGCCCTCACCGCAGCCATCGCCAAGCTACCCCGCGTCCAGCTAGCTTCAATCCGCCCCACCCCGCTGGAGCCGCTGCCGCGCCTGACCGCCCACCTCGACAGCCCTGCGCTCTACATCAAGCGCGACGACCTGAACGGTCTGGCCTTTGGCGGCAACAAGACGCGGATGTTCGAGTTTGCCCTAGCCGACGCCTTGGCCAAAGGGGCCGACACCATCGTCTCGGGCGCGGCAGTGCAGTCCAACTACTGCCGCCAACTCGCCGCGGCCTGCGCCAAACTAGACTTGGAACTGCACCTGCTCCTCAGGCCGGTGCGCGCAATCGACCACACTGAATCGCAGGGCAACAACCTGCTACAGCACCTGCTCGGCGCACAGATCACCGTCCTAGCGGAAGGCGATTGGCACGCCCAACAAGACTCCATACGAGCCAAGGTCGAAGAGCTTTCCGCACAGGGAAAAAACGCGTACTGGCCACGCCGCGAAGATGCGATCGATCTCGATGCTATCGCCTATGCCGAAGCGGGCGTGGAGATTGCCCACCAATGCCAAGAGCAGGGCATCAACCCGTCCTATCTCTACCTCTGCGCCCTCGACACGACCCAAGCCGGTTTAGCTTTGGGCCTAGCCTATATTGAGTCGCCGATCAAAGTCCGCGGCTTCAGCCCTTTCCCCGGTCCCGACAGCCACCACGAGGCCATGGCCACCATTGCCAACCAAGCCGCCCGCCGCCTCGGCCTCGACATTGCCATGAACGCTGCCGACTTTGACAACGACAATTCCTTCGCCGGCGAGGGGTACGGTATCCCCACCCCCGCCGGCTTGGATGCCTTGCGCACTTTGGCGCGCAAAGAGGGCATTCTCCTCGATCCCGTGTACACCAGCAAGGCCCTCGCCGGCCTTTTTGCCCACGCACGCAACGGCAGGCTCGACGGCGAGGCGATCTTCCTGCACACCGGCGGCAACCCCGCTCTGTTCGCCTATGCCCAAGAAGTGCTCGCCGACTGAATGGATCCCTTTTTCCTGATCGGCGTCTCCTTCCTGACCTCGACCTTTACCGCCATCATCGGCGTGGGCGGCGGTATCGCGCTGATCTCGGTCATGCCGGGCTTGCTGCCCGCCGCGGCCATCATCCCCGTCCACGGGGCCGTGCAGCTAGCCTCCAACGCCAGCCGCGTATTCTTTGGCCTGCGCCACATCGAATGGCGCATCTTTTGGCCTTTCTCAGGCGGCTCAGTCCTCGGCGCTGTCGTGGGAGCGCAGGTCGTCGGCGACTTTAGCTTCGACGATCTCCCCCTGTACCTGGGCGTCTTCATCCTCCTCGTCATCTGGGTTCCCGTGCCCAGCCGCGCTTTTCGCCTCCCCGGCCACTTTGCCATTTTCGGTGCCCTTCAGACCTTCCTCGCCCTCTTCGTCGGCGTCGCCGGACCCCTGAGCGGTGCCTTCTTAGCCAGCGCGGGTTTGCCCAAGGACCGCTTGGTCATTACCCACGGCACGATCATGACCGTCACCCACCTGTGCAAAATTTTGGTCTTCGGCTTTGTCGGCTTCGCCTTTGCGCCCTACTTGCCGCTCATCGCCGGGATGATTGGCGCGGCGGCGCTCGGCTCGTGGTGCGGGACGCGCTTGCGCGACCGGGTTTCTGAAAACCTCTTCCGCAAGGTCTTTAGGATCGCGATCACGCTTCTCTGTTTGCGCATGATCGCAGATGCGCTCTATGCGGCTTAGAGGCAGTCGGTTGCAGAAGCGAACTTTGCGGGCTTATTTTAGTAGCTCTTGTAAAGGAAACCCCTATGAACGAACTCGAACAAGCCATCCAAGAAATCGAAATCTACGGCTTCACCCTGCTCGAAAACATTCTCGACTCCGACACGGCCGCGGCCATGCGCCAGGCCCTGATCCGCTGCGAACAAGAGCACGGCACCGAACACACCCATCGCGGCGCGGCCCGCCACGTAGCCAACCTCCCGGTCATGGATCGCATCTTCCACCAGTGCATCGACCACCCTCGCGTCTTGCCCATCCTCGAGCACTTTCTCGAGCCCTCGCTGATTTTGGGCAGCCTCAACTCGCGCATCGTCCGCCCCGGCGACGGCTTCCAAGACCTGCACAGCGACATCCCCGCCTATATGCTCAACATGGACACGCCGGTGATGATGAATACGGTGTGGATGCTCGACGACTTTAGCCCCGAAATCGGCGGCACTCGCGTGGTGCCCGGCTCACACAAGAGCGGCCTCGCCGCGCCCCCGGAGGGATTTATAGTCCAGCACGAGGTGCAGCCTACCGCCTCGGCTGGCTCGGTGATCGTCTTCAACGGCCAATGCTGGCACGGCGGCGGTGCCAACACCGGCGACCGCAACCGCCACGCCCTCTTCGGCCATTATAGAAAGCACATGTTGGTCTTCCAACTCGATCCGCACGACGGCTTCCCGTCCGAGTGGTGGGACAGCTTGAGCCTGCGTCAGCGCCAGCTAATGCGGATGCAAAACGGCCCGGGTGCCCTGCATGCCGCCGACGTGCACTTTCGCTAGGAGACAGGACATGCTGAACACCCGCAGCTTCGCGCTCACCGTTGCTATCGCGCTTCTGGGTCCGACCGCCCTAAAAGCCGAGGTTACTACTTGGCAACTCGGCGGCAGCCAGCCTTGGGCCGGCCAAGACACGGTCAGCATTATGATTGACTTTGAGCGCGTCCCTGGTGCCATCCAGCCGGTGCGCGTCGAGCCGGGCGTCAACATCATTTCCCTGCTCAGCAACTGGACGACCTTTCGCCAGCCCAAAGAATTAGGCTATATCGACGGCGAGCGGCCCCGCATCTGGAAGTGGAACGAAGGCAACGGCGACCCAACCGAAAACGGCGTCGCACTCATCGATGCCGACAGCACCACGTACAATTCCTCCAAGGCCGAGGGCATTGGCAAGCAGTTTTTCACCATCGACTTGGCCGTGCCCGTGCCGGCGCACACCTTCGGCTTCCACACCCCTTCGGGCGGCTTTCGCTCCGACGGCACGCCGCTGCGCACGGACTCGACCCCGGCCTTCCAAATCTCGATCCAAGAGGAAAACAGCGAGATTTTCGCCATCAAAGGACCGCTGCCCCTCGCGAGGATCGTCGCCGAGCCGACGCAAAATTTTGCCCATGACGTGCGCATTGGTTTTGACCAGCAATACGTGCGCTTCTTCCGCTGGGCCCGCAAATTCTCCATCATCGACGAGACGGCCTTGACCCGGAACCGCGTTAGCGGCTCATCCGGCGGCCAAGGCAATCAAGCCCGCTCGCTCCTCGGAACCATCAGCGAGTTTGAGGTCTATGGCGAGGGCTTTCCCAAGCGGGCTACGTACCGCTCCAAGATCATTGACCTCGGGGCCGAACAGAATTTTGGTCGGCTATTTTTTAGCATCACGCCGATGCGTTTTGTCGCTGGCGAAGCCGTTGAGACACTCGATGCACGGGCCTTCGCCGAGATCGAGGTTCGCACGGGTCGCGACGACGATCCGAACATCTATCACGAATACACGGTCACTGGCAAGGAAAAGGTCGTCTCCCGCGCCCGCTACGAGAACGATCTCCGCACGGGGTTTGCCCGCACGTGCGCCTCCTGTGACTTTGTCCAGCGCAGCCCCCGTCCTGGAATGCGAGCCGCAATCACCTACGACAGCGACAACTGGACCTTCTGGTCAACGCCCACGACCCAGTCGGGTCTGCCGCTCAACCTCGACAGCGGCTCCTTCATACAGGTGCTCATTACCTTGCACAGCACCCGCTTTGCGGATTTTGTGCGCTTGGATTCGCTGTGGGTCGAGCGGGCACCGCTGTTGGCGGCGCGCGTCCTCGGCGAAGTGGCCCCACTCGACGACCCACGGCCCGCGCACGGGTTCGGCGAGGTGGCCTTAGGCGAAATGGTCGAGTTTGCATACGACCTATCGGCCTCCTTCTCAGGAGGGAATCAGCGCGGCTTCGACCAAGTGCGCATCCAAACGGGTGCCCAGCCTGCGTTCAAAGAGTTGCTCGTCGGCGGGCAAGCGACCGACCCAGCCGCCGTCCGCGAAGAGGACGATGGGCTGACAGTAGTTCTACCTGAGCGCGTTACCCGTGCCAACAACGCGCCGTTGCGCATCGTCTTTGCCGCGGAAGTGTTTGAACTGGCCACTACGTTCTTGGGCACCGTCACCGACTCAGAGGTCGAGACCTTGCCCCAACCCATCGTCTCTGGCGATGCCAGCGAATTGCTCTCCACTAACAGTCTGCGCGTCCTTAGCATTTCGGATCAACAACCTGCCTTGGTGCAAAACTTGCGCTTTTCAACGCCTGTGTTGACGCCCAATGGCGACGGCGTTCACGACGAGCTTCGGATGGCCTATTCCCTCTATGGCCTACCGGAACAAGTGCCCGTCGAATTGGCGGTCTATGCGCTCGACGGGCGCCATGTGGCGACCGTGTCTCAAGGCCTGCAAACAGCCGGCCCGCAAACGGCCCGCTGGGACGGACGCGACGCAGAGGGCCGTGCCCTGCCTCCGGGCGTGTACTTAATCTCTGTGGTCCTGCAATCCGAGCGCCGCGCTGCCGCCTTGCTCCGCCCCGTGGGCGTAGCATACTGAGGGAGTGGGAACGATGCGATTTCTTTTTCCGCTCGTCTGCGTCGCGTTGGCTGCCATGGCCGTTAGCAGCGAAACCCTGACCTTCCAAGGGCAAGATGCTTGGGCGACTTGGCAAGTGCCCCTCGGCCTAACTGAAGTGGGCGAAAACGGCCAACTACAGCTCGTCAAGTTCCGCAAGGACATCAACGCGGTCGCCGATGCCCATCGCTTCTCCTACGAGAGCAAGAGTCGCGGACGAACTACAGGCGGCATCTGGGAGGCGACCTCCAATCCCGCCGATGCAGAGTACATCATCGACGGAGATCCCCAGACCTTCTGGCGTCCAGACCCGGCGGATGCCGTCGAGGACTGGGCCATTGAGATAGACTTGGGCCGCGCTGTGCTGGCCCGGGAAATACGCCTCGTTTTTCCCGACGACGAGGGCGCGCGTCCCTTTCGGCAGTTTACTGTGTACGGCAGCACGGGGACCCGCATCTCGGTGCAAGACGACATGGTGCTGCTGGAACCTCTCTTCCGCACGACCCGGCCCAACGCGGCCAGCCAACTCGTCATCCCCCTCGGATTCACCGCTCGCGACAGCGTATTTCAGCTCGACGAGGGCTTGGGTATCGACCCGATGGCCAAGAACAACTATCGGGTGATCCAGCGCATTCGCATTGAGGCAGAAGAAAAGACTCCGGACGCGGCCTTGGCCGAAATCGAAGTCCGCGGCATTGGCGACAACATCAGCATTGGCACCATGCAGCGAGGTCGATTTGTCAACGGGGTCAACTCAGTCGATCCGCAAAATCTCTTCGACGCCGACATGAACACCAACAACCTAATCGGCTCTTCGTATGGCAGCCTCGGCTGGAAAGAGGGTGGGGTGTGGTTCGGAGTGGATTTGGGGGCGGTGTTCTTCGTCGATGAATTCTTCCTCTATTCCTTTCGGCCCGACGAGGGCTTGGTGGGCTTCTCGATCAACGGCACCGGCCCGGGCCATACGGTGCTCTATTCAGATGGCACCCGCAGCCTCAGTTCCAATCTGCCCGTGCCCGATGCGTTCGACTACACAGAGCTCCTGACCCACATCAATCCCAACGCCGACCGCCTGCTCTACATTCGCTATATGTTCAAGCCGCGCAAGATGCGCTACTTCTTCTGGCACGGCATCAGAGACACCGGCTGGGGCATCGTCAAATGGGCCGAGTTCATGCTCTTCTCTCCGGGCTATCCCGCCGAAGTAGTATTGCACTCGGACTTCATCGACTTAGGACAAACCTCGGGCGACGGGCGGCCAAAAGTCATCAAAAACCTCTCTTGGGATACCGAGTTGGCCGCAGGCACCCGCCTGCAACTGCGCTCGCGCTCGGGCAACTCGCTAGAGCCGGTCTATACATTTTACAACAAGATCGGCGAACAGGTCACCGAGGAGAAGTGGAACAGTTCGCCCAAGGTGCTGCGCGGCCCGGTCGATACGACGCTCGTGGTCGGCGAGGATTGGGGGGAATGGAGCAACGTCTATCAGTTTTCGGGTGAGGCATTCCAATCGGAAAGCCCGCGCCGCTTCATCCTGCTGGAGATGATCCTCTCCACCGATGACCCAAGTGTGGCACCGGTGGTCCATTCGCTCTCGGTCGAGTTTGAGGACGCGCTGTTGCAGGGCGCGGTGGGCCGCATTGAGCCGCGCCAAGCCATCCCCAACGAGGACACCCGTTTTACCTATACGCTGTGGCCGCAGATGGAGGCTGAGGACTCGGGTTTCGACCTATTGCGCTTTACTTTTTTTTTTTAATGATACGGCGACCACCGAGATCTACACATCGGCCCTGCGCCAATTGCGCCCGCCCGCGTCGAGCAGCGAGGCGACTCGCTGTTGGTCGCCCTGCCGCGCATTGTGACCGAGGACTCGATTCGGGTGGGTTTCACGACGCGAGTTTTGCACAACGCCACGGTTTTTCCCCTCGATCTCGGGTTGAGCGAGCGGCCCGGCCTCTGGCAGTCGGTCGAGCCAGCCGAGCGCCGCTCTCAGGTAGTAATGCTACCCGAACTAGCCGAGCACGGCCAACTCATCGACGCACTAGAACTGGCCTCACCCGTGATCACGCCCAACGGCGACGGGATCAACGACGCGCTCGACATGCGCTTTGTGGTCTTCAAGCTAGACGCGGCGACCCCCACGCTCGTGCTCTACGACCTAGCGGGCCGCCAAATCGCTGCGGTCGAATCCACGCCGACCGCAACGGGCCATCGCTTCACTTGGACGGCTCGCGACGAGGCGGGGGCCGTGGTCGCGCCGGGCATGTATCTCTACCGCCTCGATCTAGGGGCCGAGTCGGGGCCAGGAACGCACACGGGTGCGATCTCGGTTGTCTATTAGAACCAAATAAAATTAACGGGATTGGCAGGATTTATGGGATTAGGTCTGTCGCTTATGAAAGTTCAACACTGTTTTGGTGAAACGATGCGGTTTGTAACGAATGCCCTGTTATCTATGCTTCTCTTCCTCCCTTCCATCGCCTTCACAACTCAAAGGAGTTCCACTATGAGTGACTATCTCGTCTATATCGGCACCTATTCCAGCGGCGACGAGGACGGCATCCACGTCTATCGCCTCGACATGGCCACCGGTGCGCTCGCTCATCAAAGCAGCATTGGCGGCATTGACAATCCGTCCTTCCTCGACATCGCGCCCAACCGCCGCTTCCTCTACGCCATCGGCGAGACCAGCGAGGTCGGCGACCGGCCCGGCGGCGCGATTGCGGCCTTTGCCATTGACCAACAGAGCGGAGCCCTCACCCACATCAACACCGAATCGACCGTTGGCCCCGGCCCCTGCCACATCAGCATTGACCGCGCCGGTAAGTACGCGCTAGCCGCCAACTACGGCGGCGGCAGCGTCGCCATCCTGCCAATCCGCGAAGATGGCTCGCTCGGCCCGGCTACGGATTTCGTCCAACACGAGGGTTCTTCGGTCAACCCAGGCCGCCAAGAGGGGCCACACGCCCACTCGATTATGGTCGCCCCCAACAACAAACACGCCTTTGCCCCCGACTTGGGCATCGACAAGGTGCTCATCTATGCGATTGAC
Source organism: Gemmatimonadota bacterium (assembly GCA_026706505.1). Next base: position 1,522 of record JAPOYQ010000680.1, on the reverse strand, counting down.
CACGAAAATGGCAAGCTCGTCGCGCAGACGCCCGCGGAAATCGCCCCTGGCAGCGGCCCGCGCCACCTCGCCTTCCACCCCGACAGCCAACGGGCTTACGTCATCAACGAGTTGAGCAACACCATCACGGCGTTTGACTACGACGCCGACGCCGGCACGCTCGCCACCATCCAGACCATCTCGACGCTGCCCGACGGCTATGCGGAGGTCAGCCACACCGCCGACATCCACGTCCACCCCAATGGCCGCTTCCTCTACGGATCCAATCGCGGCCACGACTCCATTGCCGTCTATGCTATCGACCAAGACAACGGCCAGCTCGCACTTGTCGAGATCGTGCCAACCGGCGGTGCCAACCCGCGCAACTTCGGCCTCGACCCCACGGGCACCTACCTAATCGTCGGCAACCACAGTACCGACGACATCTTCACCTTCCGCATTGATCCAGACACCGGCAAGCTCACGCCCACCGGCCACAAGGCCGAAGTCGTCTCGCCCGTGTGCCACAAATTTATTCCGGTTTTTTAGGAGATAGATAGCAGGGCGTACAACGCTGCTATTGGACCGCGTTGTACGCCCTGTAGTTGAATGCCTACGGACCGTATTGAGAAAGGGATTCGCACGGCAAGCTATGGCTCGGGCGATCATTTTTGATTTCGACCTTACACTAGCAGATTCAACAAAAGGCATCATTGAGTGTGTTAATTTTGCGCTGGAAAGGTTGAATTTGCCCCAGGCCGACGACGAGCGAATCAAGCGAACTATTGGTATGTCTTTGGGGGATACCTTCCTGAGTTTGACTGGGCAAACAAATGATCAGGATGTTAGTTTGTTTGTAAGCAACTTTGTCGAACGAGCTGATCAGGTTATGGCGGACTTAACGTCTATGTTTGATAGCGTCCCCGCGACAACTGAGCGGTTGATCGAAATGGGTTTTGCCTTGGGAATCGCGTCGACGAAATTTCGCTATAGGATTGAGGAGATTCTAGCGAGAGAAGGACTGTCCAATCGCTTCCGCGTCATCATCGGCGGAGAAGATGTTGCCGAACACAAACCACATCCCAGCGCGTTAACAACCGCTATCTCTAGAATGCAAATGGATGCTAATGACGTACTTTACGTTGGCGACAGTACGATTGATGCGTTAACGGCCGAGCGGGCCAAGGTCCCCTTTATTGCGGTGCTATCAGGTGTGACAAGCAAAAGTGAATTTGACGAAGTACCCAAAATTGCGGTTATAGACGACATTTCAACGTTGCCTCGACTCCTTAGTGCTTAATTAGGAAATCGCGTCAAAGCACAGAATAGTAGCTACTACCAGTTCGTATGCGACCCATCCCGCCGCCGCAAATGCGGCGCTTCCCAAAACTTGAACTCCTGCTCCTGGGCCAGCTCTTCGTTAAACTCCACGCCCAGCCCCGGCCCCTCGGGCACCTTTAACATTGATCCCACCAATTCGCACTGCTCCGGAAACAAATCCTCGTCCATGAATTGCCCCGCTTCCGTCGGCGTCACGCGGTGT
>JAPOYQ010000312.1:1017-14567 GCA_026706505.1 Gemmatimonadota bacterium | reverse complement strand
CTTCGCGGACGACTTGGGTGCATTTAGCTTTGAACTCGCTGATGGGCATCTGCATGGTCTCAACTCCTGACTATATAGTCATCTTATATGACCATATTAAACCACACGCCCCTTCTTGTCAATGAAGCCGTGCTTAGTCAGAGGAGTGGATTCAGCCCCGCTATATCACCGCTGGCTGCGGCCCGCCCGTCGCCCAATCCAACAGCTCGACAGTGTGGACGACCGGGACCTCGGCGCGGGTAGCGATTTGTTCCATGCAGCCGATGTTGCCCGCCGCTACGATCTGCGGCGCAACGCTGGCGATGTGCTCTACTTTGCGCGCTTGTAGCTGTTGCGCCAAGTCGGGGCGCAGCATGTTGTACGTGCCCGCGCTGCCGCAGCAGATATGGCCTTCGGGCACTTCGACGACCTCAAAGCCCGCGGCCTGCAGCAGTTGTCTCGGTGGATCGGTGACGCGCTGGCCGTGTTGGAGGGAACAGGCGTCGTGATAGGCTACCTTCAGGGCCGGTGCGCGATTGGCCTTGCCCAATCCCAATTGCGCCACCACCTCGGACACGTCTCGCACCCGCTCCACCACCGCCTTGGCCTTGTCGGCCCACTGCAGGTCGTGGCGGAAGATGTGGTCGTATTCTTTGATGGCCGTGCCGCACCCCGACGTGTTGAGCACAATCGCGTCCAAGCCCGCTTCCAGTTCGCGATGCCAAACCTCAATAGTGTGCTGCATTAGCTTGAGGCTGCGCTTGCGCTCGCCCATGTGGAAAGTCAGCGCGCCGCAACAGCCCATGTCCGGTGGAATGACCACCTCGGCCCCCAACCGCGTCAGCAGCCGCACGGTCGCGTCGTTGATTTGCGGTCCCAACACCTGTTGGACGCACCCGGTGAGCAGGGCTACGCGCAGCCGACGCGTGCCCTCGGCTGGCACGACTCCGGGCCGGGCTACAGCAGCCGGTCGCGGCAATCGCTTGGGTGCCATAGCCAACAGCGGCCGCATGACGCGGGGCATCAGGAAGGAGAACATGCGACCCAACTTAGACATTCTGAGTGCCAAGCGCGTGCGACCGGGATAGGGCAGCATCCGCGTCAGCATGGCGCGCAGTAGGCGGTCCATCAATGGCCGCTTGACGAGTTGATCCAATCTTGGCCGGGCCGTTTCCAAAAGGAGCGAATAATCCACGCCGCTGGGGCAGGTGGTCTCGCACGCGAGGCAGCCGAGGCAGTTGTCGATGTGCTCGACCGTTTGGCGGGTCGGGGGGACGTCCTCTTCGAGAACGCTTTTGATGAGGTAAATGCGGCCGCGCGGCCCTTCGAGTTCGTTGCCAGTGAGCAGGTAGGTGGGGCAGGTGGCATTGCAAAAGCCGCAGTGGACGCAGGCGCGCAAGACCTTTTCGGAGGCTTCAACTTCTGGGTCTTGGAGCAGATGGGGGGGAATGGTCGTGCGCATAGGTCAGCTCAGTTCGTCCCGCAGCCAGCGCACGAGGGCCTTGTCGGGTGCGCTGATTTCTGCGAGCGATGTGTAGTAGTAGGATTCCCAGCCGTCTTCTGGCAGGCCGGTGAACAGCATCAGGTTCAGGGGGTAGTTCTCGGAATCCGTGCAGCGGCGGAAGTCGTCGCGGAAGAGAAAGGTCGGCTTGCCGAGGGCAATGGCCGCTCCCAACTCGACCATCACCCCCTCGTCCGGCGGCGTTCCGTTGACAATGGCGAAGATCGCGTCGGCCTCGACCACGTCGCGCAAGTCGGCTTGACCGACTTGGTAGGCCCAGCCCGGCGCGGAAAAATCGACTTGGTTGTTGCGGGCAAAAGGCTCCCAGACCTCAGCCCCCAATGCTTCTAAGGCAGAGACGAACTGCGGCAGGAGCCGCTCCTTCCATTGGGCCGAGAATCCATACGGGCTGGCGAGATAGAGGGTCTTTTTCATTGTGCGCTCCGGCGTTGTGCATTATACGCCCTATATTCTGTCTATATTCAGTACAACGCAAATGCTCAGTACACGCAAAACGAGGCGTCACTTCATGGCAAAGCCGTTCTGCATCCTCCGCGAGAATGTCCCACTCGCTCCGTTCACTACTATGGTCCTCGGCGGTCCTGCGCGCTACTTGGCCGAGTGTACCTCCCTAGACGAGATGCGCACCTGCTTGGAGTGGGCGGAGGCCGAGGGCCTTTCTGTGCAAGTGCTCGGCGGCGGCAGCAACGTGCTCTTTGCCGACGCGGGGTACAGCGGCTTGGTGCTCAAAGTGGGACTCAGCGGCGTGGTGTTCAATGGCGCGACTGTCGAGGTAGGGGCTGGGGAGGATTGGGATGAATTTGTCCAGTGTTGTGTGGAGCGCGGCTTGGCTGGCGTGGAGTGTCTTTCGGGCATCCCTGGGTCGGTGGGTGCGACACCCATCCAAAACGTGGGTGCGTACGGCCAAGAAGTAAAAGACACCATTGTGGAGGTGCGGGCGCTCGACCGGCAGACCTTGGAGGAAATCGCATTTGCTCCCGCTGAATGCGGCTTTGCTTACCGCCAGAGCCGATTTAAGGGAGCCGACCGCGACCGCTTTATTGTGACCTCGGTGACGTATCGCTTGGATGCCAGCGGCCAGCCGCAAATCCGCTATCCAGAGCTGCGCCGGCATGTGCAGGACGACCGCCCGACCTTGGCTACTGTGCGCGACGCTGTGCTCGTGCTCCGCCGCAGCAAGTCTATGGTCATCGACCCGCAAGACCCCAATTCCCGCTCCGTCGGCTCCTTCTTTTTGAATCCAGTCATCGACGCGGAAGCCTTTGATGCATTAAAGGACCGCTATCCCAATGTCCCGAGCTTTCCCGATTCGGCTGGCGTCAAGGTTCCGGCTGCTTGGCTCGTCGAGCAGGCGGGATTTCACAAGGGGCTGCAAAGAGGCGGCGCTGGCATCTCAGAGCGACACGCGTTGGCTTTAGTCAATCGCGGTGGGACGACTCGCGAAGTTCTCGCTTTGGCCGGTGAGATTCGGGAGGGGGTGGAGCAGACCTTTGGGATTCGGCTGGAGCGGGAGCCGGTGTTGGTGGAGGAGGATGGGGGATGAGCGAGGCTGCTGCTCGGCATAAAATCGACCAGTTGCTCGAAAACGCTGGTTGGCGATTCTTCGACGACGACGATGGACCGGCCAATATCCGTTTGGAGGCGCACGTTGCTCTCAAGCGCGACGACCTCGACAGCTTAGGCGATGATTTTGAGCGTTCCAGTCGAGGCTTTGTCGATTTCCTGCTCCTTGACGCCCGAGGTTCCCGGTTGAGGGGGTGGGAGCCAAAATCCGAGAACAAGCCCCCTGGGGGGGGAAAGGGGCAGGCCCGCCGCTACGCCCGCTCGCTGAACTGCCGCTTCGTCATCCTCTCCAACGGCAATCTGCACTACTTCTGGGACCTAGAGCGCGGCAATCCGCATATCATTACGGCGTTCCCGTCGCCGGACTCGGTGGAAGGATACAAACAGGTCGAGCCCAATCCGCAACGCCTGATTGATGAACGGGTTGGCGACGACTACATCGTCCTCACGCAGCGGCCCAACTATGCGGCGGAGGCCGGGTGGCGCAACGAGTCCGAGCGTTCTGGATACATTCAGACGCACGGCTTGCGATTTTTGCGCGATTACCAGCTACTAGCGATCCACGGTTTGCAGCGGGCCGTCCGAGACGGACGCGACCGATTCTTGTTCGAGATGGCTACCGGCACCGGCAAGACGCTAGTGGCCGCCGCTGTTATCAAGCTGTTTCTCCGCACTGGTAACGCCCGCCGCGTCCTCTTCTTGGTAGATCGGCTGGAGTTGGAAGACCAAGCGGCGAGCAAGTCGTTTGTCCCGTACTTGGCGAACGACTTTGACACAGTCATCTACAAGGAGAAACGCGACGACTGGCGTCGGGCGCACATTGTGGTCACGACCGTTCAGTCGCTGCTGTTCAACAACAAGTACCAGTCGCTGTTCTCGCCGACGGACTTTGACTTGGTGATTTCGGATGAGGCGCACCGGTCCATCAGCGGCAACGCCCGCGCCGTATTCGATTACTTCGTCGGGTACAAGCTGGGACTGACCGCGACGCCCCGAGACTACCTCAGAGGCACCCATGCGAGCGGCCCGCATGTACGCGATCCGCGCGAGGTGGAGCGCCGGTTGTTGCTCGATACCTATCGCACTTTCGGCTGCGAGAGTGGCGAGCCGACGTTTCGCTACTCGTTGCTCGACGGGGTGCGCGATGGGTATCTGATCAACCCCCGGGTCGTTGACGCACGAACGGAGGTGACCACCCAGCTTCTCGCTGACGAGGGCTTTGTAGTGTCTTTTACCGATGATGAGGGAGAGCAGCAGGAGGAGGCGTTCAAAAAGCGCGATTTTGAGCGGGAGTTTTTCTCGGAAGCTACCAACGGGGTCTTCTGCCGAACCTTTTTGGAGAATGCGCTCCGCGATCCGATCAGCGGGGAGATTGGGAAGTCTATCGTCTTCGCGGTGAGCCAGGAGCACGCGGCCAAGCTAACGCAGTTCTTCAACGAGACCGCCGACCGCATGTTTCCGGGTAAGTACCAGTCGGACTTTGCAGTTCAGGTTACGTCGCATGTGATGGATGCCCAGCAATTCACGGTCAACTTTGCCAACAATAACCTCCGGGGGTCCGGCAACTTTATGCGCGAGTACCGGACGAGTAAGGCGCGGGTATGCGTAACCGTCGGTATGATGACCACTGGCTACGATTGCACCGACATTCTCAACTTGGGCCTATTCAGGCCGATATTCTCGCCGACGGATTTCGTCCAGATCAAGGGACGCGGCACCAGAAAGCACAACTTCCTCGATCAGATGATAGGGCACCGCCCCGCAGACGTCGTCGCTGACTCGGAGAAGACGACTTTCAAGCTGTTCGACTTCTTTGGCAACTGCCGATACTTCGAGAACGAGTTCAACTACGACGAGGTATTGGAATTGCCTCGGCTGCGAGATAAAAGAGATAGGGAAGGAGACGACCCGAGGCCGGTTGTATATGCTGGCACGTACGAGCACTTGGGCGACGACTTCCTCTCGACTATTGAGCAAGAGCAGATCGGCTCCGAGGGGATGAGAATTGATCGGATGTTCTTCGACCGCTTTGCCGACGAGGTGCGCGAAAACGACTTCATTGCCCAAGCTATCGAAGCGGGCCAATGGGATCGCGCCATCGACTATGTGAATCAGGAAGTCTTCGACAAGCCAGAGGAGTACTACACCCTTGCCAAGCTGCGCCAAGCCGCTGCGGTGGATCGTCGCGTAACCTTGCGCGAGATATTGGAGAAGGTCTTTGACCTCATCCCGCGTTTTAAGTCCAGGGACGAGTTGCTTGAAGAGGAATTCGCCAAATTCGTCGCCGATCACAAGCCCGACGAGGCCGAGTCCATTGCGGCGATTAGGGCGTACTTTAAGGCATACCTGACCAGCGGACAGACCCGAGACATCATTGAGAATCGGCGCTTTGCAGAATTGGCGACTAATCCGGCTTTTTCCTCCAGCGACTTTCGCGCGGTGCCGGAGCCGTACCGCGCTCTTGTGCCCGAGTATGTCAAGGATTACGTGTCTCTGAACCAGTTCGCAGCGTAGGAAGCCCCGAGATTAACGTATTTATCCGAAAAAAACCGTGAATGGCATCCATTTTTGCCGGTTCATTCACGGATATTTGACGATATACCGTGAATGATACCCATTTTTATCGGTTCATTCACGGATATTTGACAATATACCGTGAATGCGATACAATAATGGTATGGCGACTACAGAGCCGATAAAAAGCCGTATCCAAGACTTGAAACGAGCGTATGATACTTTGCGCCAAGGCAAGGAATCGCTACTGTCGATGATCGACGAAGTGGAGGTCCCCGAGAGTGTGTACAACTCGAACGCGATTGAGAATTCAACGCTTACTCTTGAGGAGACAGAGCGAATCCTGTTGGAGCAGATATTGTCCCGCAATGTGTCTGTGCGGGAAGTCTTCGAGGCGAAAAATCTAGCCCGCGTCACAGAATACAAACGGACCAAAGCGAAAGACAGCGAGCTGACCAAAGACCTGATACTACTCTTGCATCAGATGCTCATCGGCGGCATTAATGATGCCATTGCTGGACGCTTTCGCGAGCAGGGGGAATACGTGCGGGTGGGGACTCATATTGCGCCGGCACCCGAGCATGTCGAGCGCATGATAGAAGACATCCTCGTCGAGTATTCCAGCGATCTTGGCTCCTACTTCCTCGATAAGATTGCCCGATTTCACCTGGATTTTGAGACCATCCATCCCTTTTGCGACGGCAATGGCCGCCTGGGGCGGGTTCTCATCAATTTTCAACTTATCCAGCTCGGACTGCCGCGCCTTATTATTCGCAACTCGGAGAAGGAGCGGTACTATCAGGCGTTCAGGGACTATGGGGACCGTCAAACGACTAGGACGATGGAAGATATTATGGCGTTGGCGCTCGTAGAGTCGCTGCACAAGAGGCTGAGCTATTTACAGGGGGAGGCTATTATCCGGCTGTCGGATTATATCAAGCAACATGGGCTCTCGGCACCCGCAGTCACCAACGCTGCCCGTCGCCAGACCATTCCCGCTTTTCGCGAGAAGGGGGTGTGGAAAATCGGGGCAGAATTCGTTTACGGGACCTAATATGCTTGATACCGCTACCAAACGCCGCATTGACACGGCCCGTGACATTCTCGTCGGCAAGGTGCCCGATCCGAAAAGCCAAGTAGAGCAGATTACTATCGCGCTCATCTACAAGTTTATGGACGACATTGACGCCGAGAGCGAGGAGTTGGGTGGGCAGCGCACGTTTTTTGCCGGCGATTTTGCCCGCTATGGCTGGCCTCAACTGGTGCGCGCTGGCTTGGGCGGCCACGAGACTTTGAATCTGTACGCCGAGGCGATCACGCGGATGCCGGAAAATCCGGGCATTCCGCCGCTGTTCCGCGACATCTTCAACAATGCCTATTTGCCCTACCGCGATCCGGAGACTTTGCGCGCCTTCCTGAAGGTTATTGACGAGTTTACGTACGATCACAGCGAGCGGCTCGGCGATGCCTTTGAATATCTGCTCTCGGTTCTTGGCTCGCAGGGAGATGCCGGGCAGTTCCGCACTCCGCGTCATATCATCGACTTCATTGTCTCCTTTATTGACCCGAAGAAAGACTAAAAGATTCTCGACCCGGCCTGCGGTACTGCCGGGTTCCTGATTTCGTCGTACAAGCACATTCTCAAGGCCAATACCGACGACGAGGGCAACAGTGCGCTGACGCCGGACGAAAAAGGGAGACTCGCGGACAACTTCAACGGCTATGACATTTCTCCCGATATGGTGCGGCTGTCGCTGGTGAATCTGTATTTGCACGACTTTCGTGAGCCGCACATTTTCGAGTACGACACGCTGACCAGCGAGGAGCGCTGGAATGAGTATGCCGACGTGATTTTGGCCAATCCGCCGTTTATGTCGCCGAAGGGCGGCATCCGTCCGCATCGCCGCTTTTCAGTGCAATCCAAACGCAGCGAAGTGCTGTTCGTCGATTACATAGCCGAGCATCTGACGCCTACGGGGCGCGCCGGTATCATTGTGCCGGAGGGCATTATCTTTCAGAGCCAGACTGCCCATAAGCAGCTACGCAAGATGCTGGTGGAGAATTATCTGGTGGCTGTTATTTCGCTGCCGGCGGGTGTGTTTCAGCCTTATTCGGGGGTCAAGACATCCATCCTGCTGCTGGACAGGGCGCTGGCGCAAAAGACGGATCGCATTGCCTTTTTTAAGGTGGAGAACGATGGGTTTGATTTGGGGGCGCAGCGGCGGGAGATTGCGGAGAATGATGAGGGAGGAGCTTGGGGAGTATCTGGAGCGGCTGCGGAAGGGAGAGCCGGTGATGACCGATGGTGTGGCGGAACCTAAAGTGGATTACACAACCGAGTTTGGGCTGGTCGCTGAGAAGGAGAAGATTGCGGAAGGTGGGGAGTATAATCTGAGCGGAGATCGGTATCGTGTTAGTGCCTTGACTAACTCCGAATGGCCGATGGTGGAGTTGGGGGAAGTGTGCCAAATCATCAATGGATCAACACCTTCGAGACGAGAAGAACGGTTTTGGGAAGAAGCTCATATTCCATGGTTTACCATAGAAGACATTCGCAAATTAGGCCGTCGGATCACCGCAACTAAGCAGCATGTGAGCCAAGCGGCACTCGATGAGACGAGTTTGAGATTGCTGCCTAAAAAAGCGGTCCTGCTTTGTTGTGCCGCCTCAGTCGGGGAATATGCGATTGCAGAGATTCCTTTAACGACAAACCAACAATTCAACGGTTTAGTTATAAAGGAATCATATTCCACTATACTCATACCGGATTTTCTATTGTTTCTTGCCTCACAGCTTAAGAGCGAACTGATAAGGCTCTCTGGTAAGACGTCATTTAATTTTGTATCGGGTCGAACCTTAAAAAAGATCCAAATTCCTCTGCCTCCGCTAGAGGTACAGCGGGAAATTGTGGCAGAGATTGAGGGGTATCAGCGGGTGATAGACGGGGCGCGGGCGGTGATTGACAACTATCGGCCGCAGATTGTGGTTGATTCTGAGTGGCCGATGGTGGCGATTGGTGAGGTTTGTAATCTCATCAATGGACGTGCGTTTAAGCCACAGGACTGGAAACTTGCTGACAGTGGTGGCCTCCCGATTGTACGAATTCAGAACCTAAATGCGCCTGACAGTGATTTCAACTATTACACTGGTGAGGTACAAGATCGATACCTTATCAATCAAGGACAGCTTCTATTCTCGTGGTCCGGCTCGCGAGGAACATCTTTCGGAGCGCATATATGGAATGGTGGAAAGGCCATACTGAATCAGCATATTTTTAAGGTCGAATTCGATCGAATTCGGGCAACTAAAATGTACTTGCTCTACGCACTGAACAGAGCGGTCGCCGAGGTTGAACAGAATCTTCATGGTGGAGTCGGTCTTGTTCACATCACAAAAGGGAATTTAGAGAAGATACAAATACCCCTCCCGTCAATGACAACGCAACAAGCTATTGTCGCCGAAATCGAAGCCAAGCAGTCTCTTGTCTCCGCCAATCGGGAGTTAGTGGAGCGGATGGAAGGGAAGATTCGGGCGGCGATTGGGCAGGTGTGGGGAGACGAGTAACATTGATAAACGGGATGGGGCCTGAAAACCCTAAAATCCTGTCTAGCCATGTGAATCACATCAAACCAGAAGACTGGAGGTCATAATGACCAGACAGTGGACAGCAATTATCGAACGGGAAGGCGATGGCTACGTTGCCCTCTGCCCTGAGTTGGACATCGCTAGTCAGGGCGCAACCGTGGCCGAGGCGCGGGAAAATTTGAAGGAGGCATTGGAGTTGTTTTTTGAGACGGCTTCAGCCACTGAGATTGAGCATCGGTTGCACGAGGAAGTGTACGTAACGCAGGTGGAGGTCGCGTTTGGCTAGACTGCGCGTGTTATCGGGCCGGAAAGTATGCGAAATACTTGCGAATCATGGATTTACCGAGGTCCGGCGTAGGGGCAGTCATGTAATCATGCAAAAAATCGAGTCCAGCAGCACTATTACCATCCCAGTTCCTGACCATAAGGAACTGAGGATGGGAACACTGATGTCAATCATTAGGCAATCGGGGCTGCCCAGATCACTGTTCGAGTAAAATACATCATTTGCCGTTGTCCACGGACAATCTGTCTTCGATGCGCGGATGGAAGGGAAGATTCGGGCGGCGATTGGACGAGTGTGGAATGGAGATACACAAGAGGAGATGTAAATCAGGAGGAAACTTCGCTTTTATCGTCAGGAGATAATTTCAGAACGACATAATCCATATAAATCACACTTTCCAAACAAGAAACTAAAATTTGTTTCGGCAATTCCCCTATGTGTCTATTCAACGCCCCATCTTTGAAGGAATGGTGAGCAAAATAATTCCGTGCAGTCACAAATCGCAGTATTGACAAAAAGATATGATGCTGAAATTTACTCCATTTATTATTCAGGGGAATCTGATCTATGTTCTTAAAAATTTCATCAGGTTTTCCGCTTAGTTCAGTTTTTTTCCAGTTTTTTAGATCGGAAACTGCACCCAAAATTTTTCGCTCTTGCGATCCATTAGTTAACTTTTTCGAAAACCGATCGAACACGAGTCGCAATTCCCGAGGTTCTTCAGACTGGTCGGTTGTTCTAAAGAACGCCCGAATTAATATCTCCGTCCGAATTGCCAATACAAGAAGATGATCAAGAATTCGAGGTTGTCTAAAAACCAGAGGTTTTGTGGAACTAGTTGTAACTAGTTGGGCATGTAAATCGTAGAAAGCACGAATCCAAGGCCAAAAGCTCTCGTGTGTAATGAGCCGTGCATAGGTATGTTTGGCATCAGTAAAACATCTTTCTTCTGTTAGAACCTTGACATAATCTGGTGCAGACCTAACAAATTTCCTTTCTAATTCAAATTCTTCGTAGGGTAGTACTTCTCCGAGTGAGCGTGAGGTTCTCTCCTCATTCCAACTCCATTTCTTAAAATAGACTTCTTGGGACTTGCTAGTCAGGGTACAGAGCCATTCAAGAAGGAAATAGATATCTTGCCTGAGAAGTTCTATCGCCTGTCGATAATATCGCCTTTCCTCTTTCCGTCGATTTTCCCAGTGTTCAAACAGAATCAAGAGCTTCTCCATATCTTGCTCTAACAATTCAGGACTACAATCCGTTATCTCTTGAATAAACTTTGAGAGTTTCTTAGGGGGCATTGAAGGATTGGGCCTCCATAGGGTCAAAGCTGTTTTTGCCGTTCTATAAAAAGAAAGTCGTAAAAAAATATCCTTGTACTTCTCTTCCCATTTCTCACTCACATCGATAAACCTCGATAGCAAAATTTTTCGACCTGTCTCCCACGATAGAAATTTATCAGTATCTTCGTAGCCATCAAGAGCTTCTACGAAGATGTAGCTTTTCCAATAAGAAAAATATGCTTCATATGGTCGAAAAAAAACTCCATTTATAGTAGGATGTTCCTGTTTTTCCATAATTCGAGGAACTTCTCTTGAGAACTGATCAACAAAATCCCTCTTCAGTTCTCTATCATAAGGGTGCAAGAGACATTTTAGCGACCAGTCACCTCGGGGGTGAATATATATACTATGGCAAGCGGCCGGTTTCAATTCCTCTGGAATTTCGGAACTCCCTGTGAGCGGGAAAGTGTCCCAACTTATAAAATATTCGGAAGGCAACTCGACGAATAGATCGGGAATTAGCGCACGCTTGACAATCATATCTGTGATTGAAAGGTCATGGGGTATCTGCTGGATCTCCAATCTCTTTTTAATATATTGACCAAACTTTCCTTGCGTATCTATCTTAGAATTTGAGTGGTTGTATAAACCTACCGCTAAATAACGGCTATATAGGTCCATTTCATCACAATTATAATACCGCCACATTGATTAACCTCCTGAATTTTTGGAGTAGTGGGCCGCGAAGTGAAGCAAGTTCTTATCGTCGTCAACCGTGAGAGTGAGCTGTGGGATTCGGGACGTGTCAAGGCAAACATTGTTCCAAAAAAGATAGGCTCAAAGCCATCACAGTCAAGGCTGCCAATGTTGCTTGTAGCTATATTTGATTTATTGAGGGTTCGCTTGGGACGGGGTGAATCTGCCATCTGCCAAAGGATAGGGTGGGCGAGTGTCGCACCAACGAGGGATGGAATGGTTTGACTCTCTTACTGAATTTGGATATTATGCTTTGAATAGCCCTTCCAAAACGGTTGTAAGTTAGCAGAAAAATAATCTGGAGAATCCGATATAAGCGAGGAGCTAAAGCCATGTTGAAACGCTTACAGATACAGAATTTCCGCGGCTTCAATGCGCTTGAAATCGACCAATTGAGCGGCATTAATCTCATTGCTGGCAAGAATAATTCCGGCAAGACTAGTTTACTTGAGGCAATTTCTCTGCTAGTTGGAGCCGGAGACGCACGTCTAGCAAGAAATGTCAATATTATTCGCGGCTTGGAACTGGAGAGTAGAGTATCGCCAGCGATGATTGGCCCCTTGTGGAGACAGCTCTTCTCTGATCTGGACATGGAACGGGCCATTGAGATTGAGGGAGAGCATACGTCGCATGGTCAATTGGCTTTGAAAATCACATCGGAGCGACAAGCCACCCCTGAGACTGCTCTTGATCTTATGGAAGAAACTTCGGTGCCAGATTTCAGCGAACGTTCACTCGCATTTCAGTATATCGATCCTTCGGGGAAACGCGTCGAAAGTCAGATACGTGTGAAGGGACAGGAATTTGAAATCAATCAGCCTCCTACAAATGCCTCGCTCGGTGTAATAATTCTCTTATCTCGAACTAGGAATACCCGCAGAGATGCCACAAGGCTGGGACAATTGAGAAGGAAGAAACAGGGATCTCTACTATTAAAAGCACTACAGATTGTCGAGCCGAGATTGCAAAGCATTGAAGAAAATTCCTCCAGCGGCACACCCATGATCTGGGGGGATATCGGGTTGTCGGAACTGGTACCGCTATCAGCAATGGGCGAAGGCATGACCCAAATTGCCCGGCTTGTTTTGGCCATAGCTTCCGTACCGGATGGTGTCGTTCTGGTGGATGAGGTTGAAAACGGCATTCACCACTCGGTACTGCCCGATGTCTGGCGGGCCATTGACGAAGCGGCCAAGCAGTTCCACACGCAGATATTTGCGACCACGCATAGTTTTGAATGTATAGAAGCGGCGCATCAAGCCCTTGGCTCTGACGGTTTTCTCCTACACCGGCTTGAAGTCGATGACAAGACGAGTCGCTGTGTCACCTACGAACCGGATGCAATCGATGCTGCAATCCGACACAATCTTGAGGTTCGCTAGGTATGCCAAGGGCAGAAGAAATCAAATCGGCAATCCAGCTTCTCGTCGAGGGCAATGATCCGCGCAATTTCTTTGAATCGTTTATCGAGCATCTATCGCTTGCAAATATCCAGATTCAGAATTTCGGCGGCGTATATGAGCTGAGTGGTTTTCTGCGTGCGCTTGTGAACGCACCGGACTTCCAGATCGTCCAGAGTATCGGCATCGTTCGGGATGCGGAGACATCCGCTGAGAGAGCGTTCCAAAGTGTTCAGTCTTCGTTGGAGAGAGCCAGGCTGCCTATGCCAGACAGCCCCGCAGAACGCACTGACACTAGCCCGGCAGTGACGGTGCTGATACTGCCCGGCGATAATCGTCAAGGTATGCTTGAGACGCTACTTTGCGAGAGTTTTGCGGATACCTCGGTAGATCACTGCATTGACGACTTTTTCAAGTGTGTCGAATCTTTGCCGGACGTGTCCATCGAGAGATCAGATAAGGCCCGTGCCCATGCCTATCTGACCACAAAGCCCAACCCTCATTTTTCCGTAGGTGTGGCAGCAAAGAATGACTACTGGGATTTGAATCACAGCGTCTTCAGCACTGTCCGCAATTTTCTACGAACGATAGCTGCAAGTACTCCGTGAACGGCCATAGGAAGGATAGAATCGGCCGGAAGCTCCGCTGGACAATCAATTGAC
>JAPOYQ010000312.1:0-1007 GCA_026706505.1 Gemmatimonadota bacterium | reverse complement strand
GGCTTAAAATCCTCACTACTCATTGGTTCGTGCTTACTCCAGCAGCCACGCATTTCAATCAATACACGCTGCTTCGGACGGTTAATCCGCACCACTTGTGCCCCGTATCTACCAGGCCCTTCGGCCATCGCCGCAACCAAATCTTCCACCAAGTAACGCGGAGCCCATCCGATCATACAGTAGTCCGTCGTCTGAATTTGCACGGCCAACCCGGTCGCAGGATTGGTTAATTCTAGTGTTACATACAGCTCTTCTCCGTGCTTAAGAAGGCCAATTCGATCTTTTATATACCGCCAGCCACTCAGGAAGAACCGGCAAGAGAAGCTCCCGGAGTCGTCTTTCTCGATCTTTGGAAAAACCTCGTAAGAGTCCGTTACGCGGTGGCCTCCATTGGTGGACAAAATCTCAATGGGGTCAGCTCCCTCGGTTAGATCGAGGCTATGAAGGTAGTCGGCAAAGTCCGGCCTTGCCCGGTTCATAACCCGGTTTTGGAATAGCGGGAACAGTTCCGAGGACTGATAATCTTTGTCCAAATCGGGAAAATCAATCAACGGAAGGAATCCCACCTCCTCTTGTGCTCGCTTTGCGCCGCCGATGTAACGGAAGCGATAGAGCGAACGTTCGACATCAGCATCCAGCCGACCCACCGGAAACCATGCCTTGCTAGGCTTTTTGTCCTGCCAAGCTAGAAATAAGGTTCTCGTGCTCATCGGAGAAACTCCTGCAATTATCCTACCAATAACTCAGCGCGTCCTCAAAAATCCCCGCCAGTTCCTCAGCATCTGCTGCTCGCGGCGAGAGCTTGGTCACTCGGTGCTGCGGCAGCGTGCCCTCGACGAGGGCCGGGATGTGTTGGTTCCCGTAGCCGAGGGCGCTGAGGCCGTTGGGTGCGCCGAGTTGGCGCATCAGCGAGACGATGCGGTCGGCCAAGATTGTGCCCGCGTCCTCGTCTTTCGCCCCGCTGCAATCGGCCCCCAAGACCTCAGCCGCCCGCAGATGCCGCTGGG
>JAPOYQ010000237.1:14454-14739 GCA_026706505.1 Gemmatimonadota bacterium | reverse complement strand
ACCGAGGACAACACGGCCATCGGCGGCGAGTTGGGCGGAAAGAGGCTGAAGTGTTGCTTTAACTCCTCGCGCAGCATCTGGTGCTTGGTCAGCAACTCACTGAATTCGTCTAACTGTGCGGCGTTGGGCAACTCGCCCCAGATTAGCAAATGGGCGACCTCGATGAAGCGACTGTACTCGGCCAGATCCTCGATCGCGTAGCCCCGGTAGCGCAGGATGCCCGCATCGCCGTCGATAAAGGTGATATCGCTCTGACAAGAGCCCGTATTGCCGTAACCGGGATCT
>JAPOYQ010000237.1:0-14444 GCA_026706505.1 Gemmatimonadota bacterium | reverse complement strand
GCGCGCAATTTGGCAATATCGATTGCCTTTTCGCCCTCGCTGCCGACGACGACGGGCAGCTCCACGCTCTGGTCCCCGGCCTGCAAGCGGGCGGTTTCCGCCATGTCTTGTTCTCCTTAATTAATGTAACTCGGTCCCGAGGGCGCTGAATCGCGCCCCAAGCGAGATAGGTATGCTGTTTTTATTCAGATAGTAGGCCCTAAAATTTGCACTGTCAATTGTCGCCGATGCTTGCTGCAGGTACTTGCTACCCGTGAAAATTGAACGGCGAGCAACCGCTGTCTACTGGTGCGGAATCACCGGCAATAGTACATGAGACGGATATGTTCTAGAGTGTTGCACCGTCTGTTGCGCGCGGCGCATTTCAGTGTCTGTGCCGAGGTCGTTGCCGGTGTTGTGGTTTCTGTCGAAGCGCGGAAAATTGGATGAAGACACTTCGACTCTGATCCTGTGCCCCTTCTTGAAGACATTGCCGGTAACGGCGAGATCGATTTCGTACTGGTACGTTTGATCGGGCTGGAGCAACTTGGGTGCGGCGAAGCCCTCTCGGTAGCGCGCCCGGACGATGCCATCGCAGAGATTCTTGGCGTACCCACTCGTTGACACGTCTACCAGCTTGGCGGTCCAGTCGGTATCTAGCCCGTCTGTAGCCGCATATAGAACGACCTTGATCGGTCCTGTCACTTCGAGGTCAGCTTCCAAAGGCTCGCTGGTGTAGCAGAGCACATCGGACCTCATCTCCACATCGCGCTGGTCGTACGGCCCCCAGGGCACGATATGGGGCGAGCAACAGTTGTTGCCGCCCACAGTCTGCACGGGAAAATCGGGATCGTACACAAAGTGATCTGCCGGCTCGTCGCCCGGCTCCTCCGGCGCTAGACGGCCGTCGCCCAACAGCGTGTTGGCGTTGCCAGCAGAGTGCAAATACCACTTTTGCCAGTCGGTCCTAGCCAGCGGCCACTCGCTCTCGTCTCTCCATTCATTGACGCCCATTATGAAAAGCCGCAGCGGGGCCTCGCCGACGATGCCGTTGTCAATGCCCTTCAGCCAGTAATCAAACCAGCGCAACTCCAAATCCTCCAAGTCGTACAGCGAGTTCGCGCCAAAGTCGACGTCGCCGGTCTTGGTAGAAACACTGAGCGCGTGCGGCCAAGGCCCGACGATGAGCTGACTTTGCCTAGCTTCGGGTGTCCGCCCGTGCAGCCTCAGACCGTTGAAGTTGATACAGTTGTTGTGGGAGTACAGGTCGTACCAGCCTCCCATTATCAGCGCGGGGGCCGCGATTTCGCCCCACTTGTTTTCGACGTTGACCGAGTCCCAGTAGGAGTCGTATTCGGTGTGCGTTACCCAATCCCGCCAAAACTGTAGGGTTCGGCCCGCCTGTTGATCCATGTCGATGAGTGGGATCGAGCGGAAGGCCTCCGTCCAATTGTGGTACTCGATGCTCTGGGCGGTGCGGCCATTGGTCCGCATCCCCCAAGTGAGGGCGACGTTGAGCTGGAACGCCCCGCCGGGGTGTATTAGGCCCGAGTACAGATCGCCGCACATCACCCTTGGTGCTATGCACGTCAGGTACTGGCTGCGGTGCGGCGCGCTCTGCCACTGCACCCATCCGAGGTACGAGCCTCCGGCCATGCCGATCTTGCCGTCGCTCCACTCCTGCTGGCCAATCCATTCCTGCGTATCAAAACCGTCTGGGCCGTGGCCGAACAGCGCGTAGTGCACGCCATCGGAGTCCCAGCGCCCCCGCACATCTTGGATGACGCAGGCATAGCCGTTATTGGCCAGCCGCATGGCCTTCTCGATCATGAGCGACGTGTTGTTGTCGTACGGCGTGCGCATCAGCACGGTCGGAAACCTACCCGATGCCTTTGGCAGATAGATGTCGGAAGAAAGATCTACACCGTCCCGCATAGGCGTTCGGATGTTCAATCTCATATCGACTGCGTAGTTTGGCTGCATAGTTGGTCCCGGTGGGTTGAAGAGTAGCCGCACCCTTACTGGTTGCGAATCGCCTCGATTTTGGCGTCGCGCTCGGCAAAAAGCTCGTTGCGGACTTTGCTCATTTGCTCCTGCACTTGGCGGCGTGCTTCGACAAGGGCCTGCGGGTCTGCACCCGTGGCCTGCTCTAACTGGCCCGTAAACGCAATCTCTTGCTCGGCCCACTTGGCCTCGTACTGCTTGCGCACTTGGTCTATGGCCTCTTTCTGTTCGTCTGTCAGCTTAATCCCCTCTGCACCCCCGACTGCCTCGTTGGCCTTTTCCATGGCCAGTTCCAGTGCCGATTTCATGGCAAACTCTCCTAGGTTGACATCGCCTGACAACGGCCTTAACATCGCAAAAAAGATAGCGGCTGGCCGCAATCGCGACAAATTGCGTCATCCGCCCTCTACCATCCAACTCATCACGCCAAAAGGAACCCCATGTCCAAGCAGTGGAAGGTCTATCTATCCGGCGAGATTCACAGCGACTGGCGCGAGCGCATCGTCCAAGCGGCCAGCGACCTGCCGGTCGAATTCACCGCTCCGGTCACCGATCACGCGGCCAGCGACAACTGCGGCATCGACATTCTCGGGCCGGAGGAAAGCAGCTTTTGGAAGGATCACAAAGGCGCGCAGCTCAACGCCATCCGCACCCGCACCCTAATCCGCGACGCCGACTTGGTAGTGGTTCGCTTCGGCGATCAGTACCGCCAGTGGAACGCGGCTTTTGACGCCGGGTTTGCCGCCGCCTGCAACAAGCCGCTGATCGTCCTCCACCCACCCGAGTTGCAACACGCGCTCAAGGAGGTGGATGCGGCCGCGCTCGCCGTGGCCGATGCGCCCGAGCAAGTCGCGGACATACTGCGCTACGTCATCGAAAAGTAAAGCAGATCAGCGCAGCAGAATCATCTTGTGCTGTGCGCGGTAAGAATCGGCTTTGAGCGCGTAGAAATAGAGGCCGCTCCGGTAGCCAGACGCGTCCCATTCTACCTCGTGTCGCCCCGGCGGCATCCGTCTCTCCACCAGCCGCTCGACCTCCTGCCCCAAGACGTTGTACACCGTTAGTTGCACCAAGCTGGAAGTGGGCAAATCGAAGCGGATTTTGGTCGTCGGATTGAACGGATTGGGCGCGTTGGGATCCAAGGCGTAGCGCTCGGGACGCGGGTGCGCCCCCTTTTGCGCTTCGACGTGCTGGTCAGCGCTCAGTTCTAGCGTCCCTTCGCCCGCCAACTCCAGCACAATCAGGTCGCCTTCGACGGCTGTATCCCACCATGCGCCGCCGAGAAAACGAGCCGCGGTCCACTCGTTCCCCGAATGGGGCATCTTTAACTGATAGCCCGCGTCGGGACCGCGCACGAAACCCGCATAGTCGTCTCGTCCCATGCTCACGTCTATCATTTCACTGGCGCGGAACACCGTCTCTCCGTCGGCCAAAAGGTAGGTCGCATCTTGCGCTACAAAGCGGGTGAGCTGCCCATCGACATAGCGAACATAGCCAAAGCGGGCGTCGCTGACCAAATGCGCATCCGGCCCGGATACAGCGGCCTCAGACGCATTACCGCTACGGAGCCAAGCCACATCCCGCGCCTCGGCCAACGCCACCAAAGCCGCCTCGGCTCCTTGCGCGGATGCGGTCTCAAACGCCGGCTTGGCCTCCCTAATCGCCCGAGGATACAGCACCGCTAGGTACCCTCCATCGACGCCCTCTTGCTGCACCCGCAATACCGCGTGGGTCTGCTCTTGGCGATAGTCAAAGGAGTGGATCGCCTCGCTCTCAAGCGCAACTCGGCCGGGCTGATCGGGCAAAAACGCCAGCAACTCGGCCTTGTCCCGCGTCCAACGCGCCAAGTTGCCCACGCGAACATACGCGCCCCCGCTGGTGCCGCCGCCGTTGCCGTGCAGCCGCCACTCGTAGGTGTGGCGACGGCCCGGATCGTCGATTTCGTCGGCCACGAGGAAGTAGCTGTGGTCGGCAAAAAAGACCCGCCGCCTCAGCTCGACACCCCGATAGGCAGTGCGGACTTCCGCGTAGTCGCCAGCGGCACTCGTGAAGAACCCCTCGATAAAAGCATCGTTGCGGTCGCCGATGGTCCCCACCACGGGCAAGATCCGGCGCGGCGGCCCATTGCCATCGACCAGCACCACGTTGTGGTCGCGGCCTTTGTTGACCCTGTCGTGGTTGTCAAAATTGATGTACCCCGCATCTAGGGCCAGCATTTCGCCGTCGGCGTAGATCACAAAGCTGGTCCCGTCGGGGTGCTCGTGCGCAAACCCGTGCTCGCGTGCCGTGCCGTTTTCGCCGCGCAAGAGCATGTAAGTAGCCGCGGGCGACCAATCGCTGCGGAAGACGGCGTCGCCAGCCCCCGGCATAAAAACCGACGGGCCGTGCGTCGGCTCTTGCGCGGGCACGCTGTCGTCGTACAGGGCAATGGCGTCCATCTCGGAAAACTGGCGCACGTACAGGCCGCGCTCGTTGTTTTCCCAGTCCCAGCGATGGACCCCGCCGTTGGCTTGCACAGCCGCTAGGTAATGCCCGTAGAAATCGTCTAAGTGGCCATCGTCGATGTTGGGCCGCCGGCCATTGGGCAGTCGCAGGTTCAGGGACCACTCGTGCATCTTCTCGATCTTGGGATCGGCAAACAAGTCCAAGCCGGTGCGGTTCTTGAGCGAGAACAAGTAGGGCAAATAGACATCCGCAGCGTAGCGGCTGTAGAACGGCCCCTCCGCGTATCCCCCGTCCCTTCCTTCAATCTGGAAGTCGAGGCTACTGGTAACCATCTCAAAGGCGCGATCAGCCCACTCCTGCGGCGTGCCTTGGCCACTGGTGTACTCGCTCAAGGCCATAGCCGCCAGCCCGAGGCCACCGTATGCGCGGATGTGCCAGTTGTCGAGATGCGGAGTCTCGTGCAAGAGAATTTTGACCGGGAACAGCCCAAACCCCACCTTGCCAATCACAATGCCCTTCCACAGGCGATCGGCTTCCTCGCCGAGAATCAACCGCATCTCCTGCAGGGCTTGGGGGTCGTTGGCCGCAGCATAGGGGTGCAGGATGTCGTACGCCACGGCGTACTGAGCCACGACCTCGCCCTCGTTGTGCGGCTCGCCCAAATCGCCCCCTCGCGGCGGGAACGCCACTCCCTGCATGACTTCCAATGCGCGTTTGGCAAACGCGGTATTGTCGGTCATCAGCCAAGCGAAGGCGAGAGACTTGGCGTAGCGGACCTCGGCGCGCTCGTTGACAATGGGCGCCGGGGTGTTTCGCGCCCGCTGCAACACCATCCGCCACCACGTAGCATACGGTTCGCGCTGGATGCGCTCTTTGAGCAGGGGAATGTCTTCGGCTGAAAAGAGCAAGCCCGGATGCACTTCGGCGGACAGCTTCTGCGCGGCAGCGCCCACAGGCGCGAGAGCCAAGGCGGCGCAAAAGGCCAAGACGATCATACACCCTCTAAAAGACGCGGCGCAAATCAAAGCCCCACAGCAGGCCCAAGGTGACGTAGCCCCTGCCGACTAGGACCTTGAAACCGCCGACGGTTCGGCCCGGAGCATCGAAAAACAATCCCAGGGTTCCATACGCCGTCGCTGGACTTAGGTGGCGGTAGCCTCCCCCGGCAAACAGCTTGCCCGGTCGCCCGGCGATCCACACCTCGTCGAGGACAATATAGGCCAGATCCGCACTGAGCGAGCGCAGCCAATCCGTGCCGCCCGAGCAGCGGTAGTCCGCCACGCGGTATCCAGTCCGCGTATCAAAGCAGTAGGTACGGGTGGGATAGGGCCGGAAGTAACGAGGGTCGTAATCGTCGCCTTCGTGAAAACTCACATCGAGCACATTGGCCGAGCAGATGAGGCGCAAGCGGTTGAAGACCGCCCTAAACCCCAAGGGGACGCGCACGCCCGAGCCGCGATGATCCAAGTTGATGAAGCCTATCCCTACCGCAGCATAGTATCCGTCGTGCTTCCGCTTGGGCACCTCTTCGGGCACGACATCTTGGATGCGCACGGCCTCGGCCCCACTCGCCAACAGAAAGCCGACCCATATGAGGTGTATGTATGCGCGCTGTATCACCCGTTTGTCCTCCACCTATACAATACAATCTACACGTCCCGACAAAAAGGCCAATGGTCGGGGGGATTAGATCTCATGTTTTTATTTTCAATATCCGAGGAATAGTCAACTGAATAGAGTGTTGCGAGGTTTGAAAAAGATCTAATTGCAGATTATACAATTTGCACATTTGTGCTAAAAATTGTGTCTGGCCACCATAGCTAGGGTGCCGTACTTGAAATACTCTATGCCGATACCTTAAGCGCCGTGCTGTTCGTGCCGCATCATTCCCAATAGCAACTAGTCGGCGCGGCTTTAAAAGAAGGATGAGTTGAGAGAGAAATTCCTCTCCGGTCCTGCGCTCAAGAGAATTATGAGATCGATTGCTGAAAGGATTACCGGGTTCGTGGGGATGCAATGGGAAAACATTCCACAGGAAGACGGACACCTTGATCTGTGAAAGAACGCTCCAGATAACGGCAGCCGTCTTCTCAGCAACTACGTTACCTTTCGTTGGCCTCTGAATAGATAATCCCCACCTTGCAGCGTGTCCGTGAATATGCACGTCGTCTGTGAAGGCAATCCCTGTCCGCCTACCGCCGCGATAGCCAAGATCGCGCCCAATCCATATAGAATCAATATCCTGTTTTGTTGCAGTCTCAAGTACAGTCAATAACGTTTGTAAACGACGTTGCGGTGCATCATCTAGGTCGTGAACGACACAGCGATTTGAATAAGGGTTAAAGGAATTCTCAAATTTCAGCTTACTCAATGCCTCCACAAATTGCGCCGGGTTCATGCTTTATTATCCATCAATTACAGCCCGATCCTTGGCGCGACGACGGATCCTCGAACGAATTTTCTCGCCATTCTGGACCAGTTCTCTCGATAATTCGTAAACCTTCTGAGCATTCATCCAGAACTCTGGAGTCTGGCCGAAGTACTCGCCAAGGGCGATCGCCGTCTCAGCCGTCACGCCGCGTCGTTCGTGAATGATTTCATGGAGCCTCGTGGCGGGCAGGTCGATGTCCCGCGCCAATCCATTGACGGTCAGCTCCATATCCTCAATCTGCTCTAGAAGAAAAGCACCGGGATGAGTGGCAATTCGATCTGTGGGTACATTCATCACATTACCTCTCTGTTCCTCATTCATAGTGGTTACTCAACTCAACCTCGAAGACGTCCCCATCCTTCCATACGAAGCATATCCGCCAGCCGCGTGAAACGCGGATCCTATACTGGTCTTGTCGATCCCCCTTGAGCCGTTCGAGCCGATTCCCTGACGGGACCCGAAGATCGTGAAGGCTAGCAGCAGAGTTGATACGATCCAGCTTCCCTCGCGCTCGTTGCAGGAGTTGTATGGGAAAGGATCTGTCGCGCACACCGTAGAAAACGTTCGCAGTACGCTTATCAGCAAAAGATACGATCATGGCACAATATTACGAATGACGTAATACGTCAAGAGTAAGTCAATTACGCATCCTAGACATAGCTAATCGTTCTGCCACTTGCCCCGTCCCCAATAATCTCCACCAGAGAGCGCAGCGGCTGCGGTTGGCCTTGCCCCCTCTACCTCGCCCCGTATTTTACCCTACATGATCCGCAAGGTACAGTCCACTGCCATCGCCTTGCTCCTGGCGACCAATGCCAGTTGCCTAGCCCCATCTGACGACGGCGCTGAACCCGCTGCTCTCCAGCCGCAACAGCCCTCTGAAATCCCCACGTACTCCTATCGAGTCGTCCATTCCTTCCCTCACGATCCAGACGCCTATACCCAAGGGCTTCTCTACGACAACGGATTTCTCTACGAAAGCACCGGCCAGTACGGCCAGTCGTCCCTGCGCAAGGTCGAGCTCGAAACAGGAGCCGTCGTACAGCTCCATCAGCTAGACGACCGCTTCTTCGCCGAGGGGCTTGCCCTCTTCGGCAATCGCCTCCTTCAGCTAACTTGGCGGGCCAACAAGGGCTTTGCCTACCGCCTCGATTCGTTTGAGCCGCTAGCGGAGTTCGCCTATCCCACCGAGGGCTGGGGGCTGACGTACGACGGCGAACTACTCGTCATGAGCGATGGCAGCGCGACCCTGTACTTCCGCGATCCGTTTACCTTTGCCGAGGTGGGCCGAGTCGCCGTCGTGGCTCAAGGCCGACCCGTATCTCAGCTCAACGAACTGGAATGGGTCGCCGGCGAGGTCTTTGCCAATATCTGGCAGACCGACACCATCGCCCGCATCGACCCGGCGACCGGCCAAGTCGCGGGGTGGATCGACCTGACCGGGCTGTTGAACAATGAAGACCGCCGTGGCTCTAACGCCGAGGTGCTCAATGGCATTGCCTACGACCCCGAAGGCGAGCGGCTCTTCGTCACCGGCAAGTGGTGGCCCAAGCTCTACCAAATCGAACTCGTATTCCCTTCACCGAAAGGTACACCATGACCCAAGACCGCGTCCCCGTGTGCATCGCCGTGCTCACGGTCTCCGACACCCGCGACGAAGCAACCGACAAGTCCGGCAAGCTGCTGGTCGAGCGCCTCGAAGCGGCTGGCCACGTTCTGCACGAAAAGCAAATCCTGCCCGACGACATCTATCAGCTCCGCGCCCAAGTCTCGCAGTGGATCGCCGAGCCCCGCGTCCAAGCCATCGTTACCACCGGCGGCACCGGCCTCACCGGCCGCGACGGCACGCCCGAGGCTATCAGCGTGCTCTTCGACAAGGAAATCGAGGGCTTTGGCGAGGTCTTTCGCGTGCTTTCCTACGAGGAGATCGGCACCGCGACCTTGCAGTCGCGCTGCGTGGCCGGCGTCGCCAACAGCACCTACATCTTCTGTCTGCCTGGCTCCTCGGGGGCTTGTGCCACCGGCTGGGACAAGCTCATCGGGCCGCAGCTAGATTCCACCAACCAGCCCTGCAACCTCGTCGATCTGATGCCGAGATTGTCCGAAATTTGACGAGGGGAACTGCGCGCCTAGCTCAAGCCAAGAAGTTCTTGAGGAATTGCCCGGTGTACGACTCGCTCACTTCGGCGAGTTCCTCCGGAGTGCCCTGTCCGACGATCTGGCCCCCGTTGTGGCCGCCCTCGGGTCCTAAGTCGATGATGTAGTCCGCGGTCTTGATGACGTCGAGGTGATGCTCGATGACCAAGACCGTATGACCGGCCTCGACTAGGCGGTTGAGGCTGTCGAGCAGGCGCTGAATATCGGCCAAGTGCAGCCCGGTGGTAGGCTCGTCGAGCAGGTAGAGGTTGCTCTTGCCGCGCTTGAGCTTGCCCAACTCGTCGGCCAGCTTGACTCGCTGGGCCTCGCCGCCCGACAGCAGAGGGGCCGGGTGGCCAATTTGCAAATAGCCCAGCCCCAAATCGTTGAGTACGCCTAGCTTGTGGGCGATGAGCCGCTGGTCGGCGAAGAAGTCCACCCCATCCTCTATGGTCATCGCCAATACCTCGGCGATGTTCTTGTCCCGATAGGTAATGTCGAGCGTGTCCTGATTGTAGCGCGCGCCCTTGCAGGTGGGGCAAGGCACCTCCACGTCGGCCATCAGGTGAAGCTTGGTGGTAACCGTGCCCTCGCCGCCGCACTCCTCGCAGCGGCCTCCCTTGACGTTGAAGCTAAAGCGCGAGGCCGTATAGCGGCGCTTCTTGGCCTCGGGCGTCTGGGCGAAGAGGCGGCGGACGTTGTCGTAGAAGCCGATGTACGTGGCCGGGTTGGAGCGGGGCGAGCGGCCGATGGGGGATTGGTCGATGTTGATTACATCGCTTACATGCTCGATCCCGTCGAGGCGGTCGTGCGCGCCCGACAGCACGCGGCTGTCGTGGAAGATGGAGTAGAGCTTCTTGTAGAGAATGTCGTGGACGAGCGTGCTCTTGCCCGAGCCAGAGGCTCCACTGACGCAGACGAAGACTCCCAAGGGAATTTTGACGTCGAGGTCGTCGAGGTTGTTGGCGCGGGCACCTCGGACATGTAGGTTGCAGCCGTTGAGCGAGCGGCGCTCAACCGGCACGTCAATGCGCTGGCGGCCGGTGAGAAACTGGCCGGTCAGGGAGTCGGGGTTTTTCAATATCTGGCGAATGGTGCCCTCGGCAGAGATGCGGCCGCCGTGCACGCCTGGGCCGGGGCCGAGCTCGATGACGTGATCGGCCGCCCGAATGGTCTCTTCGTCGTGCTCCACCACAATGACCGTGTTGCCCACATCGCGCAGGCGGCGCAGCGTCTCAATCATCTTGATATTGTCTTTGGGATGCAGGCCAATGGAAGGCTCGTCGAGTACGTAGAGCATGCCCATCAGGCCAGAGCCGATCTGCGTAGAAAGGCGAATGCGCTGCGCCTCGCCGCCGGAGAGGGTCCCCGCCCGGCGCGTGAGGCTGAGGTAATCCAAGCCAATGCCCATGATGAGATCGAGCCGCAGCGCCAACTCGCGCACTATCTGCTGGCCGGCCTGCTTCCTCTGCACGGGCATGGGAACGTCCTTGAAAAAATCGCGCAGCTCTTGCAGGTGCATCTCGCACAGGTCGTGGATGGTGCGGCCAGCCACAGTGACGAGCATGCGCGTGGCTTTGAGCCGCGTGCCGCCGCAGTCTGGGCAGTCGTACTCGACCATGACCTTGCGCAGATAGTCCTCCATCCCCGAATGCGCCACCCCTTGGCGGCGATAGCGGCGATAGCGGCGCTCGATTTGGTTGATGATCCCATCGAAAGCAACCTTGCGCCCTTTGTAGCGACGGCCCTCGGTCGCGCCCGGCGGCAGCACAATGGTGAAGCGCTTGCCCTTGGTGCCGTAGAACAACACATCGACGATGCGGTCGGACAGCTCGGCAAAGGGCGTGTCCAAGTCGAAGCCGTAGTGTTGGGCCAAGCTGTAGAAGATGCGGCCGCCCCACCCATTGCGGTCGCAGTTAATCGCCTCGCGCACAAAGGCACCGTCGATAATACTCCGGCTCTTGTCGGGCACCAGCAGATCGGGATGGACCTGTAGATAAGTGCCCAAGCCCGAACAGGTAACGCAGGCGGAGAGCGGCTCGTTGAAGGTGAAGTAGCCCTGAGTCAGCTCGGCCATGCTGAGGCGGTGCTCGGGGCAGCCGAAGCCTTCGTAGAAGGCCGCGACCTCTTGTTCGGAAGCGATTTCAGGATTTAGCAAGTGGAAGCTGAGAAAGTTCTCGCCCACCACTAGGCCGTGCTCAATAGACGCGAGGAGTTGCTTTTGCAGATCGCCGCTGATGACGAAGCGGTCGATGACCGCCTCGATGTGGAAATCCTCGTTCTCGTCGAGTTCGAGCTCCTCGCTCAGGTCGCATAGCTCGCCGTCGATGCGCACTCGCCGATAGCCCTTGGTGCGAATATCGTCGAAAAGGAACGCGTAGTCCTCGCCGTAGATCTTAAACACCGGAGCGCGGATTTCCACCTCGGCCCCGTCCGGCAGGGACAGCAAGTGTTCGGCCATCTGGTAGGGAGTACGATAGGTGATGGGGCAGCGGCAGTAGGGGCAGTGGGCTTGGCCCACCGTGGAGTAGAGCATCCGCAGATATTCGTACAAATCGGTCATAGTGCCGACGGTCGAGCGCGGATTGTTGAAGATGGTCTTCTGCTCAATGGAGATGACCGGCGAAAGCCCGGTGACAAAATCGACATCCGGCTTCTTCATCTGCTCGACGAAGCGCTTGGCATAGGTGGACATGGATTCCATGAAGCGCCGCTGACCCTCGGCGTACACCGTGTCAAAGGCGAGCGACGATTTGCCCGAGCCGCTGATGCCGGTGATGACGACTAGTTTATCGCGCGGAATACTGACGTCGATGTTTTGCAGGTTGTTCTCGCGTGCGCCCTTAATGGCGATCGCGTCTCTCATTGCCACAGTGTGTGTCCTCTTGCGTTAGTGCAGGCCCCAATCGGACCCGTCGTCGTCGTAGTAATAAGCCGCTTCCTGCATCTCTATGCGGCTCTTTTCGGTGAGGCGCAGCGGCGCTGACATCTTTTGCAGCAAGCCCTTTTCAACCAGCCACTCGCAGGCGAAGTCCGCGCCTTCCATCTTGAAGTGCTCCTCTATTTCCGACACCGTGCGCATGGACTCGGCCTCCTCCAAATACTCAAGTAGGGGTCGGAACAGGTCCCAGATGTGGTCGTCGAGGTAAGTCTCTACGCGCTGGAGGGCCGCCTTGAGGGTGCGGGCGTTTTTGGGAGCGGCGATGAGATCTGTGTAGATGGCGTTGAAGAACTCGGGATTGAAGGCAAGGGCTTGGTGAATGACCTCGCGACCCGGGGCTTGGCCGTTGAGGATGCACTCGACGCTGGCGAGCTGATCGGCCACGTTGAGCAGCCACAGGAAGCTGTAGTTGTAGTCCTTCTTCACTTGGTACCACTTCTGGGCTTTGGTCAAGGTGGCCAACAGCGGCAGAGCGCGCCGCAGCAACTGGTAATCGCGGTCGCGCGCGCCGATGCGCTCGGCGTCTTTGTACCACGCGGCAATAGACTCATCCTTGGAGAACAGGAGGGTGCTGTGGGCGAAGGTAAAGTCGAGCCAACCGCCTTGGCGCGAGCCTTCTATGTTCAACTGGAAACGCTTGCGCGGGATGAGATTGGCGTGGATGATGACGCCTTCTTCAGTGAGGCAGTGGTCCTCGTAGCGCCGCACCTTGGGGTCGTCGGCCATGACGATCCACAAGTCGATGTCCGACTTCTCCCAAACTTGATCGTACGAGTATGAGCCATAGACGATGGCGGCCAAGACCGTGCGGTCTTGTTGGAGCTTTTGGGTCAAGGCGTCGAGCGCCCGGCGATAGCGCTCTTGGACGACCTGTTGCGACCGAGACATGGCAGTTCCTGACGAGGAGATCTAACGTGCGAACAGCACAAAATATACTGAACATACGTGTAGTTGTCAAGCTGTCGCAGGGGCTAACTGTGTGGCGTTTTCCGAAGGCGTCCGGGAGTCGCTATATATAAAGGATAGAAAGCTGTTTTTGCTGAGCTGCCGCTTTCGAGAGAAGGCGACTTTTTGCTGACAATGGGAATCGCCTCCCTATTCTTTTGCGCCTGAAAATGCATTCATGGGGGTCTCTAATCATCTTGATTTTGTAACCAAGACGGGCGTTGTTGCATGAATACCTATAAGTCGTTGTTTTACAGTAAGTTAGCGTTTTGTTATCAAATTTCGTAAATTACTGTTTTCTAACGAGTTACCGTTTTTCGTGCAACAAAGCCACCAAGACGATTAGATGCATGGCCTTTTTATGTGCCCCATGTAGCGTAGTATGTATCCATCTAAAGCATTCCATAGTGGAAGCAGCTAAAACAATTAAGGAGAGAAGTTTATGAACAGGATGATTTTTGCAGTGTTATCGCTGCTGTTTTTCGTAGCAACTCAATCTGAGAGTGCTGAATCAAGGCTGGAAAGCTGGTACACCTACTGGGGCATAGGTGCAGTCAGTCCGTCTCATCCCGAAGAATTGGCAGATATCCTTGATTTTCTTGAGGCTCTTCCAGGCATCACAAGAACTACTATTTCCTTGGATTTTCTTGGATTCTACTGGCCGCTCCAAGATCGGTATCTCTTGGGCGGCGTGATCAACGGCTTCAATGACCGGATCGAAGTAGATTCAGAAGGGCTTAATATAATCGGTCTAACGTATGGATTAAGCCTTCACTATTTTCCACAACGGCATATCGGACAAGGCTTTTTCTTTCGTTCCGACGTTGGACCTGCTCTTATGGCTGTCACCTCTGATGATGGTACCGTTGACGAGACAAGCGATTGGGGATTGGGAGGGTTAGTAGGTGCGGGTTGGTCTCAGCCAATTACCAGCGGTACCCGCTTGACCTTCCAAGTCAATGGCAGCTTGCGGCAAGTAGAAGGCGATTCTTGGGGAGCCTTAAGCTTCACTTTGGGAGGATTGTTTTAGGTCTGTGCGATCAACAACGCAAGGAATCCTTAGATCATGTCCGACACACCTGCCATCCAAACCACGACCGTCGGCTCCTATCCCGCCCCAAACTGCTTACCTCGAAAAACGGGAAGAGCTGAGCAGGACAAACTATGCTTTAAGATCAGTGTTCAGGACAAGGAACGGAGAAACGAACTCAGAGGTTCCCTGTTTGCGGCGATCTGTTTCTCAACGCGGTAGGCTTTCATCATTCACCTCGCTAACTCCTCGCGGATCACTTTGCGCAAGGTTTCCTCTAAGACAGAATCCTGAACCTGGAAGTGGATATCCTTGGATCGTATATACAGGGCAGCCGCTGGAAAGAGGTCAAGACGCGGTAGTCGCCACCCACGTACAGGCACCAAGCGACGGATCAGGTCGATACGGTGGCGTATGAGGGGATCGGCCCTTGCGCGAGGGCTTTTTTCCGCATATGAATAAGCATGATACAGTGCCTAGGTGCAGGGTTTAGTTGCAAGCTGTACCACAACTTAGACTGCTGTCGTGTAGAG
>JAPOYQ010000345.1:10202-14818 GCA_026706505.1 Gemmatimonadota bacterium | reverse complement strand
AAGACGACGCAGAGGTCGGTACAGACGCGGAAGCGCAGAGAGGGGGTGAGAGTGGGAGAGTTCTTTGAGATAGTGTTCCAGGCTGGTGTCTGATTGTTTGGATGAGGCGTTGACCATAACCCAACTTCTTGCTGAACGAGACGCAGAATAATGACACACAAAAATAAGGTATCATTGTTTCTATCGTATTAAGCGAGAGTGAAGATTGGGTTACAATCAAATGGAAAAAGAAAAAATAAAAAAGATTAATTTGGGTGGCTTTAATTGCTGCGGCAAAAGTCGGATTTTCGGTTTTTTATTGGCATCACCATGTTCAAAACGAAATGTTCTGGCACGTTCAATCGACATCAGCCCATCTAAAAATCCGATAGAAGCCCCAACTGTTCCACCTAATAGAGTACCGAGAAGCATTTCATCTTTGGCAGATAAGCCTTCGAAAGACCAACCCGCGAGCAATCCTGTAATCCCGCCCAAAATGCCGTATTTCAGGCCGTTTCTGATTGTCCTGGTCACAATCCGTTTGCCTCCGCGCGGTGCAATGCGAATCTGGTCAATTACATCCATTTTGATCCGTCGAAATCCCAGAGGCGTGTTGATGAGCATTTGTCCGTCTTCCATCATTGGCAAGAGTTCACCTTTGATTTCCTCGCCATCTGTCAGTGCCATTTTCACTTGCAATCGCTCATAGGCACGATAGACAGGTGATATTACTTCATAAGTCACTTTTTCATCTGTCACCAATGGATAATTTGGCGCATCATGCACAACGGCCATCCGATGGATATAATCTCGAATGCGATTCAGTTCCTCTGTATCTCGGATGTGTAGCAACCGACAGCGCGTGCCGGCCTCGTCGCGAAAGGTGACACAGATGCCGTATTGATCATCTGCCAATTTGAGAAATACAGCAGACTGAAATCCCGGTACTATCTGTGTCAGCGTGGGCATGTTGTGGCGCTTTGTATATTCTGTCACGCCCTGAAAAACGCCCAATTGATTGCCCTCATCAAAATCAATTTCTCGCCCCACGGCTGGGCTGATAACCACAACAGTTCCGGTCACTTCACCCACCGTCACTACAGCCCAACGATCCTCTGCCCATGCGCGCAACATCTGTGGCTGTTCCGCCGCGCCAACAGAAACGACTAACGCGAACAAAATACCAGCAACTTTGCCCATATTGTGTCTCCTTTTTTTGGGTGAAGCTACCACATCACGCGAAACCGCGTTGTAGAACGCGCTGTTTTCAGAGTTTGCAAATCTTCGACTATCACGCGCAGTGCTTTGGGACCTGGCATAGTTTTTTCCAGTGCCAGTGATAGAAACAATGGCTCCCAGTCGCGATTGCCGCGTTGTTCGTAAGACACAGCGGTTACCCAATCCGCCTGTTCTACATCGTCAGCATCGCTCAGTTCTCGCACTTGAAAGGTGAGCTTATAATGGGTCGCGCCGAAATTGTCGCGTTGTAAGTTGTAAATTTCAAAATACACCACAGCTTGACCGTTGTGTTCATATTGCAGCAGGGGATTTGACAACACGAGAAAGCGATTGCGACCAAAGGGGCGGTCTTCGCGCTCAATCACGCGCCTCGCGATCAATAAATCGCTGATGTCCAGTTGCTCTTTTGAAAATTGTCGTACATCGAGTGTATCTCGAAATGTACCCACAGATTTTTTTATGCGATCCTCAACTTCTGCCGATAGATAATAACGCCCGGCTTTCAAATTGAGGCGATCACCCGCTAGCAAATAACCCAGGCCAAGTGCGTCGTACTTCACGATGGGCATGCGCTGAACCCGACCTATATCCCGGCGCAACGTATCCCATTGGGCGTCAAAGAGGAACAGGCCCTGGCGCAAATTAACGCTTTTTATCCCGGGACGAAGGTCTTTTGTTTCGACCTCATCGGCGTCCAGGGCATAATACACTTCAACACGCGCTTTGTCGTCTTCTCCGCGAAACTGCGCTACCTGATGTGGCGCGTTGTACCGCTCGTGCCAGTAAGGATCTCGAAAATGGTCGGGATTGCGCTCGACAAACATCTTAAAGCCCAGGGGATTCATTTCAGAATCCAACCAGCCCAGGCGGAAATTCCAGTGATCGCGCGTGTCCGTATTTTCAAAAATGATGGTAAAGCCTTCGTATCGCCACAATTCCTTCCGATGTTCGTAATTGTGTGACATCATCTGCCACCGCGCCCGCCAGGCCAGATAATCCTGCATATACCCGGGCAAATCCACGCCGGTATGAAATTCCGCAGGTCTCGCGACCAGAGATACCGGATGACCATAGCGGATATAAACCTGGCCTTTATCTGTTGTCCATCCGGGAATGCCTTTGAGGGGATCGCCAAATCGCAAATCGGCATAAGCCACGCGCCGGCAATGTTCGAGCAATCGCTCGTTGTATTCGGTCAAGTACAGTGGATCGCGACCCGTCCAGAATTTGCGAATCGCCACATAATCTGGCGCAGTTGAGTCGGGGTCGGCGAGTACGAACACACTCATCATAAAGCGTTGCTCTTCTTCTACCAGGCGCGCAAGCCCTCTGGTATAGGCTGCATACGCATCCTGCAATCGGTCCTCAGCTTGATAACCCAATCCCACAAAAAAATGTGCATGGGCATTGTCGGGATGCCGTTGCACATAATTTTCGAATAGGGGAATCAATTCACGAGCCATTCGGCCTTCGTAATAGACCAGCCCCAATAAGTGGTGTGAGGGCCAGTGGTCTGGGTCTTTGCCAATTGCAAGCGTCAAATATCCAATGGCCGCGTCGCGCGCTTCAATGCCGTAATTTTCCAAGCTCAATGTCCTGACCGTTGGCCTATATCTGGGATTCGAACCGTAATTCACAATTCTGCGCTCGCCATCGAGATACCGCGTCATATTCCACATCTCAAAGCGCGCCGCCCAATACAATGGTCCCACATTGTCGGGATCGCGCTCAATACCCCGTTTGGCATATACGATCGCGGTTGTTCGCCGTCCGATGCGCCAGTAATACTCGGCCAGTGAGGTCAAGATATTACCATTATTCGGCTGTTTTTGCATCGCCCTTTTCAACCATCGTTCGGCACTGTGTACATGACTTTTGCCCTGCAACATATATAATTCACCCAGCGCATGGGCTGCACGTCCCAACGGATCGTTTTTGGCAGCCGCTTTTAACAGCGACTCGCGTTCATCAAATGCACGCGTCGTATCTGAGGCTGCAATGAGCAAAGAATCAATATTTGCCCCTGCTACATTTATTGGTGCGACGAACGTGAAAATTAATAGCATTCGCAATATCATTTGGTGTCTCCTCGAGTGAGGGAATGGATTACTCTTATTTTAACCGCTAAGATGCACAGAAGTTGCTTCAAAAGATATAAAAAAACCGCCCGTTGTGTCGGGCGGTTGAGATGAAAGGTCGGTGATTCCTCACAAATACGGGTAGGTCGCTTCGGGAGTGTAGTCTGGCAGGAGTTCTTCGTGGGGCTGACCGGGGATTAAACGCGTGCCATCGGTAAAACCTTCTGGACGGTCTTTGAGGAATTCGACGAGACGGTTTCGCCAGGATTGTATTCCCGGTTCAGAGTTGGGATCGCGCGTGATGTCGCTCATTTCATGGGGGTCTTCGTCCAGGTTGAAAAGATGCTCTTCACCCGTTTGAGAATACCAGATGTATTTGTGGTGTCCATCTGTGACATAGTGGTTGCCGTGGTCGTATTCATAGCAGCCAGCGTGTTCTCCGTGTAGAAATTCCCGTACGCGATCGGTGTCGCCTTGCATAATGGGCAGGAGGCTTTTGCCCGTGCAGGTATTTGGGATGTCAATGCTGGCCGCATCGAGGATCGTGGGCATGATGTCCTGGATGCCGACGGGACTTTTGCAAGTTATTTCTTCGGGGTACTCCCATTTTTTAGGGGCGCGTATGAGAAATGGAATTCGAACAGACGCTTCATAGGGCCAGGTTTTGCGAAAGAGATTGTGGTCACCCAGCATTTCGCCGTGGTCGGATGTGAAGATGGTCAGGCAGTTGTTGAGATCACCGTATTGAATGAGGCGGCCGATCTGGTCGTCTATAAAGTTGATCATGCCGTAATAAGCCGCACGAGAACATTGCATGTCGTGTTCGTCGAGGCAAATTTGCCAGGCGTTGGGGTCGAGACCTTTTTGAGGACCGTCAAATTCGGGTGCCCAATCGCCGACGAATGGATCGGGCAGACTGCGATCGATATAGCGATCGTAATAAGGAGCGGGTGGAACAAGCGGGGGATGGGGATCGATAAAGGAAAGGTTGAGAAAAAACGGTGCCGAAGGATCGCGTTTGCGCAAAAAATCCATGGCCCGGTCAACGCACCAAAAGGTATGCATCTGTTCTTCGGGCAAATGGTGCGGGCGGCCGATCCAGCCGTTGGCGGAAATGCCGTGGGCCATGCCGGGATCTAATTCATTGCGGCCGTGGTATTGCCGCAGCCATTCGACGTAGTCGTTGTCCGCGCCCCGAGTGGCATCGGCCAGTTGCATGTGGTCAAAGCCGTAGCGCTTGCGATGGGGAGTTAAGTGAAGCTTGCCGATCATCTCCGTCTGATAACCAGCCTTGGATAGCTCGCCGGCCAAGGTGTGCGG
>JAPOYQ010000345.1:0-10188 GCA_026706505.1 Gemmatimonadota bacterium | reverse complement strand
CTGCCACGGAGCGCTCTTGAAGCCAACGGCCCCATTGGCCGCAGGTGCCGTACCAGTCATCAAACTGCGGCGCGCGGGAATGCAACTGGGACATTCGGAGTAGCCGTGGTGAAAGTGCGTGCCCGTGCGAGCAAGCCAGTCCAAGTTGGGCGTTTGCAGACACGAGGGACTGTGGGGATCGAGCCCCATGCAGTCGCCGCGCTGCTGGTCGGTCATGATGAGCAGGATATTGGGGCGAGCGTCTGGCATATCATTCTCCGCTTGAGAGATCTAAGGCAAATGCAGCGTCACCGACTGAACATGATCGTACCCACCCGGCGCGCGGATCGGCTGCCGCTTGCTCTCGACATCCACACTTGCGCCCTGACAAGTAAAGCGGTACGCACCCGCCTCGGGCAACACAAACCACGACGTACCCGCCAGATCGGCCCGCACGGTATAGGGCAGGACCGCTTGCCCAGCCAGCGGAGTCACCAAAACACAGGCGCGGGCGACCGGTTGCCCGTCGCGCATCACTCGCACCAGCACCTCCGGCAATCGCTCGTGCGCCAGCGGCCCCACATCCCGCCCAGCGAGTCGGCGGAACAACTCCTGAGACCAAGCCGTCGTCGCCGTCGGGCGCGAGACTGGCTGCTGCGGGTCGCACCAATTGAGACACAGCCGGTGCTTGCCCCACGCCGCCGGCGTCCCCGCGCCGAAAGGATCGATGCGGGCGTCCGCTCCCGACTGCGACGGCCACGTGACCTTCACGTCGAGCGGTCCAACCAACATCCCCGGCACATGGTCGGTGAAGCCTCGGTAGTCCATGTCGGCGAGGAAAAACGTCTGTAGCCCGTGGACGTTGCGCTCCGGCATTGAGATCAGAAATTCCCACCAGCCTTCCGACAGCGGCGGTTCCTCCTGCTCTCCCCAAGAGCCCCCGTCGAAGATGCCCGCCTCACCGACTCGAATCGGTTTCACCGGGAGGCCGCCGCGGATCTGGTCAATGCTCGCCTCAATGTTCTCCAATCCACTGAACAGCCGGTAGCAATCAATCAGCTCAATCAGCTCGTCCGTCGCCACAGACGGGTCAAAGGTAACTTCGGCGATGCGGCTGTCGTCGAGTTCCTTCACCTTGCGCAGCAGGGGCACGCAGTATTCGGGATCTCTCGCGTCCGTGATGTCCCAGAACAGGATCGACGGATGATTGCGAACCGAGCGAATCCAATAGTCGGCCACCGCTAGCTGGTACTCCCTTACCAGCGCCTTCTCCCGGGCGTCCATCTCCGGCGTGTACACCTGTCCCGTACCAACGCAAAAGTTGGCCCCCACCACGAACACGCCAAGCTCGTCGGCCACGTCGTAAAACACCGGCGGCGGATCGTAGCGGTGGTGCTCGACAATGCTGACATTGGCGTCGGCCAGATCGACGAACTTCCGCGTCAACCACTGGCGCTCGTACACGTACGGCACCGTGTGGTCGCCCCAAGGCATTAGCTGAATGCCGTTGAGCAGCAGCCGATCCCCCTCGGCCCAGATCTCGCGGAAGCCGAAGCGAGTCACGGTAGTATGCACGGCGCGACCTGCCGATTGCAGCGAACTTTCGAGGAAGTACAGGACCGGCTCGCCGTACGGCGGACGCCCCCAAAGCACGGCATCGCGCCAAGGTGCCGCGGTCTCCAAGTGACGGCTCTCCCCCGGCACCAAATCGAGATCGCAGCCTGCGAGTTCCAACTCGGTCTCGCCCGCGCGGCGCACCCGAAAACGAATGTCGCCGTGGAACGCTTCCTCGGCGTCGTTGCAGACCGTCAACCCGACGCGGATTTCGCGCGCCCGCACCGACGTGACGATCTGCACATCTTCGACCCGGACCCACGACTCCCAACTCAGCCACACATCCGACTCCATGCCAACGGTAGCAGCGCTCGTGTACCAGAAGCGAGTGTCGAGGGCTTTCTCCGCCTCTTCGCTCAACTGTGGGGCTTCGGGATGCGCATAGCGGCCGCTGCAGTTGTGAGTGAACACATCCAGTCGGTAATCGCGTCCCGGGCGAATGCCATCAGTCAGCTCAATACGCCAAGGCAAGCGCATACCGTAGTGCTCACCGATCACCTCACTGTCGAGATAAGCACGCCCAAAGTGGCGAACCCTTCCCAGATCGAGAACGATGCGTCCGTCTGCATCCCAGCCTTCCGGCAGGCGCATTTCCGTGCGGTACCAACCGGACTCGGGCGGCTCGTCTTCAAACTCGCGCGAGCGATGCGGCACGCGCACGCGCTCCCAGCCGTTGGCCGGCGGATCACCATCGGAGCCCTCGGCAAACTCCCACTCGCCGTTCAGCAGCAGGCGGACATCGCCGCTCATTCCCTGTATGCCTTTCTAGTATTGGCGACCATTGACCCTATATCCTTCTCTTCTTCTCTTGAGTGAATGTAGTGGCCTAAAAATATGCCAAAATGTTAGTGAATGGACGGCAAAAGCTATTGGGTCTTAGTTGGTTGGTCAATTACTGGCATCCCATACCTGCATAATCCCTACTGTCCGTTAGCGAACACCTGCTGTCCGCTCGCGCACAGTGAACACTCTCCGACCATTCCACATCCATTGACATTAGCTTATTAAAAGGGCGATGAAAATGATTTGAGACACGGACAAAAATTAGCTCATTTTTATAACGTATTATTTAACAGCAAGTTATAAACATAAGACCAAAATAATCAACGCGATTGGCAGCCGCTGACCCTCCTTTGGCACGATAGTTGCAGTAATGCTTATCGAAGCAACAACCTGCACTCTTCCACAAAGGAGGGCATCATGCAACCCTTAGCCATTCGCATCCTATATGTCGCCCTGATCGCCGTCTATGGCGGCGTCTCCAGCGCCGCGGCCGTCGAGACCAAATACCCATCCGGTGGCTTTGAGCCCCGTCTCGACAAACTCCAAGGCTTGCTTGACTATGTCCATGCCGTGAAGAAGATCAAGATCAAAACTGGACCCAAGTTGTGGCAAGCCATTGAGTCCATTCCCGTCGCCACCGGCGTCCCTATCACCCCCGAGCAAGAAGCCGACTTGCGCGACTGGCTCTACGACTTTCTCGTGGCCTTTTCCGCCTCGGGCAACGACAGCCTCGCCGCCCAGTTTTACCTGCGCGAGGGCGTCAACAACCCCAGAGCCTTGAAGAATATGCAACAGACCTTGGAGAGTTGGGGCATCCCCAAAGGGGACACGCCCTTTGATCTCTTCCGTACCATGCACCGCGCTGTACTCGACGATCAAGGCTATGCATACCGCTTTGGCAATGCCTTCTTTCGCCACAGCACGTTCAAGGTGTTCGAGATGCAGGGCCACTACGAGAGCTATCGGTCGCACCCGAGGAACGTTGTCAAGGCTAGGTTCAAATTGCAGCAAGAGATTGAAGCGGCATTGCGAGCGGGCGAGAAGCGAGTCTTCACCGACATCGCGTTCGTCACCGAAGAGCCGGCGGAGTTCGCCGAGTCGGAAGACCCGATCTGCACGCCCTTCTTCTGTCGGCTGGTCTGGGATCCAGAGCGGGCGATGTGGCGCTTTGTAGAGGTCTTCTACACCTCCAAACGGCCGCATCCTTTCCTGTTTTCGGCCATATAACCAGCCTTGCGACCTCTACAACGACGACTTCCAACCATCCACCCCGATAATGATGCGCGGTTCTGTTTCTATTTAATGCCACGTGATCTAGCCTGTAAGCAACGCGGAAGAAGCGGGCAGTTCACAAACGGACTGCCCGTTTCCGCGGCCGCCTGCCCGAGCGAAGCGGAGCAGAGTCGCTTCACCTCGATGGAGTTATGGACTGATCGACAGGGGCGCGGATGGCCCTTGTCCACTGGTCGGCTCCAGTCGGATAAAAGTCTTCAACAACTCCCACTGCCAAGAGTGCGGGAAGCCATAGGGATCTTGCTGACTCGGCCAGCCGGTCCAGCGGGTAGTGTTGCAAGGGTAGCGGATAATTAGCTGCGCTATGAAGATGTCGGGCAACTCCCCCACCCAGATCTCCATCGCCTCGACGAACAGCTCCAACAGTTCCTCGTCGCCGACCTGTAGAGGCGCGATGCGCTCGACAATGCGGTCGAACTCCTCGTTGCGCCAGCGCGAGATGGTTGACCACAGCGGTGCCGGCTGCCCCGTGGGCCGGAAGTACTGCGAGGTGTAATAGGACAGCATCAAATAGGGGTCCATGCCGCGCACTCCGCTAGGCCCCTTGCAGCCCAAGGAAACCGTCTGCTCCCCTGTCTGCACGAGCGAGGTCAAGCCAGGAGAGGTGTCAAAATTCGCATCAAAACCAGCGTCGCGTAGCTGTTGAGTCAGCGGCGGACCATAGGCCCGCAGCCACTGCGGCACGTACATGGCAATCTCGACGCGCTCACCCCCCGGGCTGATCCACAAGCCCTCGTCGTCCTTGCGATAGCCTTTCCCCTCCATGATCCGATTCACCTCTTCTAGGTGCGGCTTGGTGTCGTACCCGTGCCGCGCGAGAATCTCCTGCAGGGCCTCGTCAAAAGGCGCGAACCATTCGTAGGGCGTGAAGGGATGCAGCGCGACCACGCCCGCCCCTGACTCGGCTAGCTGGACGAGTTTCTCCCGGTCAATGGCCATGCTGATCGCCCGGCGAATCTGCGGATCGTCAAAGGGCGGCTCCGAGCAGTTCATGTTGAGGTCAATGGGACACCAGTCCAAGTAGCCGTAGGGCGGCTGTCGATCGGAGAAGGTCACGATCCGCGCATTGCGCTCTAATACGCTTTCGAGGGTGAGCACCTGCATGATAGGTGCCATGTCGAGCTGATCGGTCAGCAGCAGTTGCGCGGCCTGACTCTCCTCCTGCTGCGGCACGTAGATGATTCGCTGGATTCTCGGCAGCCGTTTAAACCCCGCCTTAGCCCCCCACCAGTCCTGGCGCAAATCGTAAATCTTCTGGTGCGGCGAAGCGTACACCAGACGGTAGGGACCTGTGCCCAAGGGCAAGCCGCCGTCAATGTCGTGGAAGGTGAATTCTAGCGGATCTTGATCTTTCCAGATGTGCTCGGGTAAAACGAAGATGCCGTGGTTGCTGCTCAGCGTAGTCGCCCAAAACGCCGGCCCCGCCTTTTTCAGCACCAGCCGGACGGTGTGGTCATCGACAACCTCAGTGGAGTCGAAGAACTCGGGCAGATCGGCCAGATGCACCATGGACTCGGCGTGATCGCGCAGCATGTCGAAGGTGAAGGCTACATCGCGCGCGGTAAAGGGGACGCCATCCGCCCATTCGATGCCCTCGCGAATCTTCACGGTGAGCACAGTAAAGCTGTCGTTGTACTCCCAACTTTCGGCCAGCCAGTTCTCGTATTCCCCGGTGAGCACGTTGTACATAATCAGCGGCTCGAACACCGCTGGCAGCGTGCCCATGTGAAATCCCTGATCGGAGCCGGGGATATAGGGATTCTGATTGTCGAACAGGGAATACTGGTTCGGCCCGCCGTTCATCAAGATCATGGTGCGGTCCCGAGGGACATCGTCCAACACCACAGCCGGCCCGCAGCTAGCCAAGATTGCACACGCCGCGAGTAGGAGCCAGCCCATTCTCCACATCGCTCATCCACCTCCGTAGGACAGGCCGGCGACCTGCTCTTCCGACAGCACCGCAGCGTCCTCGTAGAGATAGCAAGCCGCGGCGCGGCCGGCATCGGTCTGCACTAGCGGTGGGGACTGCTGCCGACAGCGCGACATGACGTGGGGACAGCGCTCGGCAAAGGCGCAGCCACCAGTGGCGTGCGGAATTTCTACACCCTCTTCCACAGTCGGCGGCTTCACCGCATCGCTAGGCGTGCCATCAACGGCACCTTCGCCCCAACGGCGCTTTGCATCCGGCAGCGGAATGGAACTCACCAGTAGCTGCGTATAGGGATGTTTCGGCACCTTAATAACCTGCTCCACATCCCCCACCTCGACCACCGCACCCTGATACATGACGAGAATGGTGTGACTCAGTTGGTACGCCGTAGTCAGGTCGTGCGTGATATACACCAGACTAATGCCGCGCTCCCGGTGGATGCGGGACAAGGTCTCCAAGATGGTAGCGCGCAACGAGGCGTCCACCATCGACACCGGCTCGTCAGCCACAATCACGCGCGGGTCGAGCAACAAGGCCCGCGCTACCATGATGCGCTGGCGCTGACCGCCGCTCAACTGATGGGGATAACGTCCGAGGGTCTCCTCCGGGCGCAGCCCAACCGCTTGCAGCCCCTCCTCAATCCGCTGCCGCCGCTCGGCACGCGACAGTTCCGGAAAGAATTTGGCGATCGGCACTGTCAGAGAATGGTCCACCCGGTAGAACGGATTAAACACTTCAAAGGGATCCTGAAACACAGCCTGCACCTGCCGGCGAAACGTCTGGCGCGCCTTGGCGTCGAGATCGCTCAATTCCGTACCCTGATAGCGCACCGATCCACCAGTCGGCGGCAAAATGCCTAGCAGCAGACGCGCCAAAGTAGTCTTCCCACTACCGCTTTCCCCGGCAATCGCCACCACCACGGGATCGTCCTCCGGAATCACCAACGAGGCGTCGGCGACCGCGACAATCCGCTGCCGGTCGAACACGCCCCCGCCAAAGGCTCGGCTAGCACCCCGCGCTTCCAACAGTGGTGTGTTCACAAGACCTCGGCGTGCAGGTGACAAGCTGCTCGGCGCTCAGCAGCCACCTCTTCCAACTCCGGCACGCGATCCGAGCAGCGATCCATCACCTGCGGACAGCGCGGATGAAAGGGACATCCCGGCGGCGGCTCCAGCAATGAAGGCGGCAGTCCAGGAATGCCGCGAAACACGCCCTTGCGCTCCAGCGACGGCAGGCTCTCTACTAACATCCGCGTGTACGGATGCAGCGGCTCTTCGAGCAGACTTTGCACCGGCCCAAGCTCGGCCAGCCGGCCGGCGTACATCACGCCGATGCGGTCCACACATTGAGCCATCAGCCCCATATCGTGGCCCACCAAAATCACTGCGGCGTCGAGTTCCTGCTGCACGCGGAACAAAGTGTCCATCACCCGCTTCTGCACGACCACGTCCAAGGCACTAGTTGGCTCGTCAGCGATAATCACCTGGGGTCGCAAGGCCACGGCAATAGCCATGCCCACGCGCTGCTTCATGCCGCCGCTGAGTTCGTGGGGGTACATGCGCGCCGTCGTCGGGTCCAATTCGACCAGCGCCAGCAGACTTCTCACCCGCTCCTGCAGGGCCTCGCGGTCCGGCCATTCCTCATGCGCCTCAATCGTGTCGGCGATCTGCGCACCCACCCGCATCACCGGATTGAGCGAGTTCATCACGCCCTGGGGAATCAGGGAGATGCGCGAAAAGCGCACGCCCCGCATCTCCTCCTCGGACAGCGCCAACAACTCCAGTTCGTCGAGATCGACCCGCCCCCCCTCAATCCGCCCGGGCGGCCGGATTAGCTGCATCAGGGCCATGGCTGTCGTCGATTTGCCCGAGCCAGACTCGCCCACCAAGCCCAGCCGCTCTCCCGACCGCAACTCAAAGCCAACGCCCTCCACGGCGCGCACCGGTCCCCTCGGAGTGTGGTAGTGAACGCGCAGATCCCGCACCCGCAGCACGACGCGGCTTTTGCTCTCAGCGCTCACGACGAGACCTTCCATATGCGCGGATTGGCGATGCGGTCCAACCCCATGGAGACGAGAAACAAGCCGAGAAAAATCAGCACTATCATCACAATCGGCGGAGCCCACCACCACCACATCCCCCGCAGCAGCGAGGTGTAGAACAAAGCCCAGTAAATAGTCATCCCAAGAGTAGGCTCGTTCTGCGGACCCAAGCCCAGCGCCTCTAGACCAATCGAAGCCAACACCGCCGCGGCCACGGCACTGACAAAGCTAGCCGCCAGATAGGGCAGCAAATTCGGCAGCAGCTCGCGGGCGATGATCTCCAAGTCCCTCATGCCGGAGAGCCGCGCCACCTACACATACGCGCGCTCGCGCATCGACAGTACCTGCGAGCGGATCGTGCGCGTCGGCAGCATCCACGCCAGCGAGGCCACTACAAGGGCCATCATATCGACCGTGACAGCCGTGCGCAGCGAAGTGGCCAGCACCACGAGGAACAACAGACCTGGCACAGTCAGCAGCACATCGGCGGCACCTCGAATCAAGGTGTCCACCAAGCCGCCGAAGTATCCAGCGAGAAAGCCGAGGATAATACCGATACCAAGTCCCACAGCACCAGCGAGGAAACCAACCCTGAGTGTAAGCGGCGTACCCGCTACCATCACCGCGAGCAAATCCCGTCCTGCCGCGTCAGTACCGAGTAGATGCTCCAACGACGGCGACAGATTCGGCTCAGCAGCACCGACTCGAGCCAAATCCGTATCGACGAACAAGGCCCCCACAGGACCGAAGGCCAACACGACAAAGACGACGATTAAGCCGGCCGCAAGCTGGGGATGGCGGCGCGCCGCCGCGAAGATCGGCGAGAGCGTCATCGGCGGTAGGCAATGCGCGGATCGAGGAGCGGATACACCAAATCGAGAATCAACGTCACCACGGCGATGGCCAATATGACCATGAGCACGACGCCATAGATAACGAAGTAGTCAAAAGTCTGCACGGCGCGGTACAGCACCGTGCCCACACCCGGATACGCGAACACCACCTCCACCAGCACGGCCCCCGACACCACGTAACCCATCGCCAGCGCCAAAGCCGTAGTCTGCGGCAACAGCGCGTTGCGCAAGGCGTAGCGGAAGAAAATCTCGCGGCTCTTCAGGCCCCGCGCCTCGGCGTAGTTGACGTAGTCCTCGCCCTGGACAGTCACCATCATGCCGCGCATCGACAAAGCCCAAAACCCCACCGACGACAGCACAATCGACAGAGCGGGGACGATGGAGTGATAAATCACGTCAATGGCAAAGGCCAACGTCGGCCCAGGCAGCGTTCCCAAAGTGAAACCGCCGCCGAGAGGAAAGGCGCGCAGAGTGAAACCTAGAAGAAAGACGAGAACTAGTCCGAGCAAGTAATAGGGAATCGCCGACAGCGCCAAGAAAGGCGCGGCAAAGTAGTGCAGGGCACCGGGTGATCGCGGCCAAGCCAGCAGCGCGCCGAGCACCGTACCGAGGGCAAAGGCGATCAGCGTCGCCGTCGTCAGCAGGCCAAGTGTCCACGGCAAGGCGCGCATGATAATGTCAGAAGCGCGGCTCGGAAAGTTGGCAATGGAGACCCCAAAATCGAGGCGCGCCACATCGCCTAAGTAGCGCAGGTACTGCTTCCACAGAGGCTGATCGAGACCGAAGCGAGCCTCGTACGTGGCCACCA
Source organism: Gemmatimonadota bacterium (assembly GCA_026706505.1). The sequence continues at coordinate 886 of JAPOYQ010000345.1, read as the reverse complement.
CGGCCTCCATGTCGGTCTTACCCGCGCCGCCAAAGGAAACCGCCTGCAACAGGCGCTCGCGGATGGGATTCACCGGAGCCATCCGGGGCATCAAGAAGTTAATAGTAGCCCCTGCCCACACGATCAGCAGAAAAACCCCGAAACGGCGAAAGACGTAATTGAGCGACAAGTCAGTCTACTCCGCGTCGAAGAAACCGAGGTCCTCGCGCGCCGCGTTGCGCGCCACTTCCTCGTCGAGTGTGACTCCAAGCCCCGGAGCCTGCGGCAAGGGAATCCGCCCGTTGACGATCAGGTCGCGCTCCACCGTGAGGCTGTTCCACAACTCATTGTCGAGATGGTGAAACTCCAACACTTGAAAATTGGGCGAAGCAGCGCACGTGTGACACATGGCCACGGTGCCAATCGGGCTACAAATGTTGTGCGGTGAAATCGGGATGTAGTAAATGTCGGCCAGATCGGCGATGCGCCGGCCCTCGGACAAGCCGCCGGCCTTGGCCAGATCGGGCGAGATAATGTCCGTCGCCTGCGTCTCGACCAACTCGCGGAACCCGTGGCGCGTGTACAGGTTTTCGCCGGTGCAGATCGGCGTGCGCGTCGCGTTCTTCACTTCCTTGAGCGCGGCGACGTTTTCAGCCGGGATCGGATCTTCCAACCACATCAAATTCAGCGCTTCCAAGGCATAGGCAACCTTGAGGATGTCGTGCGGAGCGTACGCCCAGTGGGCGTCGATGAGTAAATCCGTATTGGGGTGCAGTGCCTCGCGAAGCGCTGTGACCACTTCAATGTGGAAGGCGATGTCGCTGTTGCTCATGGTGCGGTTGTAGCGGTCGCGCCGGTCGGGACGCGGGTCGATGTCGAACTTGATGGCGTCGAAGCCGCGAGCTTC
>JAPOYQ010000021.1 GCA_026706505.1 Gemmatimonadota bacterium | reverse complement strand
GTACTGCGTAACATCCGTTACTGAACTGGAGAAGGAGAAGGCCGCGCTGCTGGTCGCCAACAGAACACAGTTTCGCGCATATATATCAGACAGGGGCCATGCGTCACTTGACGAGGACCATGGTTCGCGTTGACTGCGAGGTTTCCGTCGTCAACCGATAGAAGAATATCCCGGAACCAGCGGACTCCCCTCGATCGTTCCGGCCGTCCCAGGGTATCCGGTGGCTGCCCGCTCGATAAACGCCCTCCATCAGGGTGGCCACCAATTGGCCAGTCACGCTGAAGATTTCCAGAGAAAGATGCTCCGTTCGCGGTAGGTGAAAGGCGATGTGGGTTTCGCTATTGAAGGGATTGGGATAGTTCTGCAAGAGGCTGAACGACCGCGGTGTGCCCTCGCCCGTCTCGCTCGCGACAGATGTAGGTGGTGCCAACACGCTGTTGGCCCGACCCGGAGTGCCCCCCACCGGGATGGAAGCCCGCCAGTGCATGGGGTCCGCATTGTCCAGGCTATAGTGAAGCAACTCCAGCGTAGGACCGTCGCCGTCCGCCTCCACCGGCCACGGACTCTCGTCTAGGTAGGTGACAGAATCGACCAGTAATCCGTCGCTGTCGAAGAGGCGAACCAGCTCTCCACTGTTCCTCAATCCGAAATCGAAGTCTCCGACACAAGAGACCCCTAAGAGGGATTCGAGAGCCGCACCATCTCGGCACAACACCAAAAATCCGCGCGGCTCGATGAGCGTCCCACCGGGCAGCACAAAGGAATGGTCGTCATCGTCGTCTTGAAAGTTCCAACCGGAAAGATCAACGGAAGCATCGTTGGGATTGTACAACTCGACCCAATCTCCCGTATCTAGATCATCCGCTGAATGATAGTTGATTTCGTTGATCACAATGGATGGTATCGAAAGATCGACAGCGCTGTAGGTCTCGTTGACGCGAGCCGTGATCACCGTCAGTGTGGGCGTCAAAAGCTTCATCGTGTCGCCCGGCGAGACATCAAAAAAAAGGTTGCCGAAGACGGGCGAGTCCGGGAACAAGTCCCCGGCGGCATCTCTGTTCGAGGAAAGGATCAGGCTGGAGCCCGCCTCGATGTTCGTCTCGGGCGGAAACATGAAGCGGTTGAAATACTCCCCGGCTTCAAAGCTGCAGTAGGAAAGGTTCAGATTCAACTCACCGGCATTGATGATCTCGATGAAATATTCATCGCGTATCCGATGAACGTCTCCGATCTGCAAGTGTCGATACCCCTCGATACCGGCGTGATTCACATTCAAAGCGAACGTCTTCGTGGCCCTGTAATTGATGTAGTATAGCCCGTTGGAGGGATAACTATAGCCTCCGGCCCTAAAAGAATAGGGCACGAGGCCCGTGTAGTTTTTGGGCAGCACGAGACGATTGCCGTAGACGAGGTCCCCCGCCTGCAGATCATCGTGTTGACCATCGTCGAACAGCGCGAGTTGCTTGACCGTGATCTCTTCTCCCCGTGTCTCGTAGGACGACAAATCCGTGATGTATTCGACCACGACGGCCTGGGGGCTGCGCGAAGTGGCTCGAAACACCACGCCGCGATCATCGGCATCGGGCGAGGGAAACGGATCGGAGCAGTACAAGTCCGCTAGAAGATCCTTTTTCTTTTCGACAAAGGGAAAATCCATCAGGAACGATCTCCTCGCCGCCAGAAAGCCTTTCAGACGCGAGATCTCATCGTCAAATTCGGCGTTGGTGCCAAGCTTGGCTCCGTCCAGATAAACGTCCGACTTGATCAACTCGTACGTTGAATCGATCTCGGCCTCCACCGCGGCGAATCCGTGCTCGATGACGAAACTGACCTTGATCCAGAACGACTCGCGCCAAGCGTCGTATTCCATCAACCTCTGAAATAGAAGATGGTGGTTCAGATTGGGGTATTCGGAGACCGTTTCAAAGTAGGGCTGGTATTCTCCGGTCCAGTGATTGCCGAAGGAAGCGTCGTGATCCCAGGGGAAGATTTGCTGCAAGCGCCCCCTCGGGTCGAAATAGAGTAGCATATTCTTCGTCACGGCGTCTGTACTGGAGATCGCATAGGCGACCGCGAAGTATTGAAGCACATTCTCCACATCCATCATGAGGGGAACTCGCTCTGCAAAATCCTCATACGTCAGATAGAGAAGCTGATTGAATAGCCGCTGCCCATTGATATAGTCGGATTCACCTCCCACCTTCTTGTTCCACGAATAAAGGTAGGTGTCGTAATCCAGCAATGGCGCTGTACTCCCACCGTGATCCTCGGATTTGTAGAGACTTCCAAGCTCGTAGTCGTACCGCCGTAGAAGATCCTGATCAGGCTCCTCTATCTGGACGAAGACGCCCATGAAGTCATCGTTGACCATCAGGCTGATGTGCTCGGTATTCGGCGCTGAATGGCCGATGAACTGATACAACCTCATGGCCAGCGCGTTGCGCATCAAGGAGAGATCCGAGTATTCCGCCTTGAGGTTGAGCTCCCTGACTCCAACCGGATTGGATGAATCCTCAAACCAGACCTTCCAGCTTTTCTTTGGGTCCCTGCGAGACCCCCTCCCGCCCCGGAATCGCACCTCGCACTCGAGAACCTCTCCCGCGAAGGAAAATTGGGCGGGATAGCGGACATCGCTGAAGGGGGACTGGTAGAGGGCACTCAGGTCGGCGGGATCGACGGTCAGGTGATAGGTTGGAAGTTCGAGCCGTTGATCTTGGGCCTGGAGAGAAGGCACGTACATGGACACCGCAACGAAAACGAGCGCCAGCTTCCTCATGGTCACAAAGCCTTGATTCAAGGAATTTATTAGCGTGGGGCGGTAGCAGTTACAGATGACGCCACTTCACTAGTTCGGGCAAAATACCATGAACCTACCCTCGTGGCAAGGGTTTCCCGGTAAGCGACAGATCCCTTGTCGAATCGCTGCTGCTTCGGACGCGAACGCTTGTATATTTAAAAATTATTATTGCGTAAAAGATAATTTTATTTTAACTTAATTAAAAAGAAATTGAATGAAAATGAATCATACTGATCCAATGCAGAACCCACGCTTGCCCACTCATTGCCCGAGTTGTGCCGCAGCCCTGCAGGTCGCCCGCCTAGCCTGCACCGAGTGCGATACGGCCGTGCTAGGCAGCTTTGACCTGCCGCCGTTAGCCCGCCTTGCCCCAGACGATCAGACCTTTGTGCTCCGCTTTCTCCAGAGCGGCGGCAATCTCAAGGACATGGCCAAACTCTACGGCGTCTCCTACCCCACTCTGCGCAACCGCCTCGACGCCCTCGTCGAGCAACTTGCACCCGGCCAGTCTGAACAACGCCATCTGGCCGAACAACTGGCCACCCAGATTCTCCAAGCCCACGAGCAGGGTCGCTTTGAAGCCTTGGGATCAGAGGAGGCTACCGAGAGCGTTCGCAAGGGTTTCACCGCGGAGGACCAACGCCACCTCCACCAGAAAAACCGGCAGCTCTTCGGCACCTTTGAGGGTCTGGACTTCGTCGAAACCCGGTTCACGGAAAGCCAACCTCACCTGCTGGCCTACCGCTTCAAGGGCCAGTACAGTACTGTATCACCCGAAGTGCGCGTCGTCCTCGACCAAGACGGCAAGCTGGCGGGCCTGTGGATCAAGCCCTGGCAGGAGCAGATGCTGTGAACACCTATCGCCACACCCAGTTCGGCGCGGTCATCGTCATCAGCATCGGCACGGGCATCGCCGTCATCATCGCCTCGGCCGCCATATCGCTGGCCGTCTTGCCCGCGTCCGCGTGGGTGCTCGAAACAGCCACCATCGCGCTGCTAGGCAGCATAGTGGTATTCCTCGCCATAGTCTTGGCCCTGTTCGCCAGCCTGACGGTCGAGATCGATGCCGAGTACCTCCGCATCCGCTTTGGCATCGGCTTGATCCGCAAGCGCTTCCCCCTCAATCAAATCGACACCTGCCGACCGGTGAGCAACCCCTGGATCTACGGCTTGGGCATCCGCCTGACTCCCCATGGCTTGCTCTACAATGTCTCGGGAGTGGAGGCGGTGGAGCTGAAAATGAAGAGCGGCAAGACCTGCCGCATCGGCACGGATGAGCCCGAGGTCCTGACCACCGCTCTCCAAGAGGCACTAGACAGCTTGAAACCAACGCCAGAGTGAATTTACTAGAAAAAATCTAAGAGTAGGGTAGTGGGCTACTTTCAACCGACGAAAGAATTACCATGTCCAAATCTCCCCGGTTTCCCAAACCCAGTAAGCGTCCTTGGAAAACTGCTTGGCGATCTGACAACCTTCGCGACGAAAAAGATGTGTGGATATTTCTCGCTATTAAGTTCTTATGTTGGGGACTGGTGGTCGGCATCGCAATATGGGGGGCGTTGAGTGGCTAAGCTCACCCACTTGCACTACTCATCGTTAATTCTCCAACGACGTGCACCTCACGCTGGCACGAGGGTTGTATTTTCAAAGCAGCCCATTACCAAGGGTAGAGCATGACAGACGACGAAAAATATTTCTTCGACCTCAACGGCTACCTCGTCCTCAGAGATGTCGTCGATCCAGACACCATCCGCCGCTGCAACGAAGCCATCGATCACTACGACGACCAGATCGAAGTCCACGAGCGCCGCTTCGAAGGCGAGTCCAAAGCCCTGACTAGCGACATCCGGCAGCGCTGGAGTGACGAGATGGTCGCCTGGAAACGGCCCTACTGCGAGCCCTTCCGTCAATTGATGGTACACCCCCGCCTCAAACCCTACTTGCGCGAAATAATCGGCGACTATCACATGGCCACGCGGCCGCGACTAATTGTGATGGACAAAGGCTGCGCCGGTCACTACCTCCACGGCGGCCAACTCGATCGGCTGTCCTATTCGCTGACCTATCACTGGAAATTCGGCAAGATCTACAACAGCCTGACCCTAGTGGAATTCCCGCTGGCCGACGAAGGCCCCGGCGACGGCGGCTTGGCCGTAGTCCCCGGCGGCCATAAAGCCAACTATCCGATTCCCGAAGCACTGCGCGATTGCGAGGCTTTCCAAGACGAAATCGTCGAAGTCAACGTGCGCACCGGCGATGTGGTGATCTTCGCCGAAACCACCATTCACGGCACCCTAGTCTGGCGGGCGGACCATCAGCGCCGCACCCTGCTCTATTCCTACTGCCCGCGCTACCAAACCCTCACCCCCCCTATCTCCGAAGTATCGTATCCGCCCTACGTCCAAGACATGACGCCAGAGCAACAAGCCCTCCTCCGGCCACCGCGCTAAAAGAGAACCCAAAGCCCTATGAACGACGACGATAAATTCTTCTTCGACCTCAAAGGCTTCGTCCTCCTCAAAGGGGTGCTGAGCCAAGAGGAAGTGGACCACTGCAACGCCGCCATCGACGCCCACGCCGAGCGCTTTTTCCAGACCGAGCGCACCCTCGAAGGAGACTCCAAAGTCCTCGGCGGCGCGAACAAGCAAAAGTGGATGGAGGGCATGTTGGAATGGGAGCGCCCGCACTGCGAGCCTTTTCGCGACCTACTCGTCCACGCCAAAATCCAGCCCTATCTCAACGAATTGCTCGGCGGCGGCTACCGCTTGGACCACGGCCCCTTGCTCATTGCCATGGACAAAGGCGACGGCGGCCACTACCTCCACGGCGGCGGCGTTGAGCGCCAGGACTTTTCGCAGACCTACACCTTCAAATACGGCCAGATGTTCTGCGGCTTGACCGCAGTCGAATTCCAGCTAGCCGACGAAGGCCCCGGCGATGGCGGCCTAGCGGTCATACCCGGATCCCACAAAGCCAATTACCCCCTGCCCGAGAAGCTGTCTCTATACGAAGAACACCGCGAGTACGTCAAAGAGGTCCACAGCCAAGCCGGCGACGCCATTATCTTCACCGAAGCGCTAACCCACGGTACGCTGGTATGGCAGGGCGAACACCAGCGCCGCTCGCTAATCTACAAGTACAGTCCTTCCTTCCAAGCCCACGCGCCCGGCTACCATCAGACGCAAACCCCCGATTACATCCTCGACATGAGCGACGAAGAACGCGCCATGCTCAGTTAGGGCTCCAATCGCTTCAATTCTCTTTTCCGAGAACGTCGTCGATAGCCTTTGCAATCGGCCACGCGCCCTCGGAAGTGTTCGAAAGAACCGCGTAGTCCAGCTGCCGCTGACAGTCGACGGCAGACTTGAAAGAGATACCGGGGTCCGCTCCCATGATATAGTGCTGGAGAGTCCCGTCTGCGCGTCTGCGAATCCACATTCCGTGTCCGTAGTGGAGACCGGAATCGCCGCTGGCATTGGCGAAAGGCGCACTGAAGGTACGCGCCAATTCCTCGGAGACGATCTCGCCGTTCCAAAACCCGTCCCAGAGAGCCGCGATGTCTGCCAGCGTCGAGAACAAACCGCCGTCCGAAGCCCCAACGATGGGCAGGTTGTAGATGTTCGTCCGCCAGCGCTCTCCGTCTTCGATGTAGCCAAGGGCCGTGCATTCCGGTAGTTGGTTCATGGCGAAGAATCCAGAGCGCTCCATTCTCGCTGGTCCGATTACCTCCTCGGCGACGGCGTCCTGAAAGCGCTTCCCTGTTACCTCTTCTACCACTACACCTAGCAGGATGTAACCGCTGTTGCAGTACGAGAACCCTTCCCCCGGTGCAAACTTCATCTCCCGTTGTGGAAACACCGGCAGATAGTCCTTCGGACCTCTTAACTCGTACCAAGGGATGTCGACGGTGAAATTGTCGAAATCCTCGATGAGCTCTTCGTCGTAATAGTCGGGAATTCCAGAGGTGTGGGTAAGCAGATGCTGGATGGTGATTCCCTCTGAGTAATCCGGCAGTTCCACTGAGATGCAGTCGCGCACTTGCGTAGTCAATGCCAGCCGACCCGCGTCGATGAGACGACCCACGGTCAATGCCGTCAGCAGCTTCGTTCCAGAAGCGATTCCAAAGCGCGTCTCTGCGGTGTTGGCGATGGAGTTGGCGCGATCGGCAAACCCTGCCGCTCTCTCGTATATCGGCTGGCCACATCGCCGGACACGAACGACGCCAGAGAAAGCGCACTCCTCCACGAGCTTATCTAGGGAATTCCACTGCATAGCCTTACGAGACTCTGCCCCCGGGCCGGACAGAGCTATTCCGGCTCCTCACCAATACTCGCCAGCTTGGCCTTTGCCTCCGCGTAAAGATCCGCGGGCAGTGGCCCCTCTGAGGCCGCAGCGACATTGGACTTCATGTGTTCGAGGTTCGTCGTGCCGACAATCGTCGTGTGACACGCTGGATGCGCGAGGGTGAACCGCAGGATAAACTCGTGGCGACTCATCTCGCCGATAAGTTCGTCGAGTCCAGCCTGCTCCCACTTCGACTGGCGCTCCTCATTGGCTCGGTGCCCCAAGCTAATGCCCCCGCGAATGAGAATGCCAGCCCCAGCATCGGCCGCTTCCTGAATAATCCTCTCGTGCTGGCGCTCAAGGGCGGAGTATGGAATCTGAAATACATCAAACGCACCCGACTCCACGAATGCGGCCAAATGCGGCAGCGTCGAAGACACGCCGATGAAACGGGTCTTTCCCGCCTGTCGAATATCCTCAAGCACTTCGATCAGCCCTCCCAACTCAACATCTTCCACGGTGGGATTGTGCATCTGTAGGAGATCCACGCAGTCGGTCTTCAGGCGGCGCAGGCTCTGGTCGATGTTGGTGCGCAGACGCTCGGCCGTCCACAGGTGGTTTGGGTCCAGTCTGTTGCCCTCCTCGTCGATGTTGCAGCCACACTTGGTAGCAAGGAAAAACTCGTCGCGGCGATGGCTCAGATACTTGCCGACCCGCTCCTCGCTCGCGCCGTAATCCGGGGCCGTGTCAACGAGGTTGATCCCCGCATTGAGGGCCGCATTCAATACGCTGCCAGCCTGATCGTCGTACTCCGCCTCATCCGGCAAGCCGCGCTCAGCCGCTCCAAATCCGAGTTGGGTGACCTCGAGCCCGGTGCGACCGAGGGTGCGTTTAGTCAAATTGTCCATGGTTCCTCCTCAAATAGGTCATTGATAGCGCCCTAGATACCCGCCAAAAAGGCGCGTTGTCAAGCACCCTAGCCGCGGAGCGCGCCGTGCCCATCAAGGAGGTTCAGGCGTCGATACAGGGGATGCCGTACTGCTTGAGGCGTGCGTCCCGCGTCACCAGGGTTAAATTCTCCAATTTCGCCTGCGCCGCTTGGATGCGATCAAAAGGGTCCTGATGGATCGGGGGCAAGGAGACCACGGCCAAGGCGTGCGCTAGGGTGATGGGCAGTGGTTGAAAGCGCTCTTCCTCCAAGACCTCTTCTAGGTTGTCCGGTGCCTTCAGTCGGCCCAGCGCCTTTTTGATAGCGATTTCCCAAGCGGCTGCCGCGCTGATGAAAACCGCGTTCTGGCCTTGGCCGATGGCGACCCGGGCGGGCGGAGCAAGGAGGGTGGGATCGTCGAGCCACCACAATAACGCGTGGGTGTCCAAGAGGAGATTCACGGTTGTTCGCCCCTAAAGGCCGCCGCTATTTCTTCGGGCAACTCGTCGAAGTTGTCCTCTAGCGCGACTTGACCACGCCATTGTCCCCCCTGACGGGGCTGGACCGACTGCTCGTACGGAACGAGTTTGGCCACCGGCTTGCCAGCTCGACCGATGACGATCTCCTCTCCCTGGAGTACCCGTTCGATCAGTCTGGAGAGCTGTGTTTTAGCTTGGTGGATATTGATGATGTGCATGGATCAACTCCTTTTTAGCTTAGCTAAGCTTAGTTTATTATCAAAGTATGTCAAGCCTACACAAGCCCTCCCCTTAAGCAAGGGGCGTCAGAGTTGTTTTTTATTCCGCCTACTCCCCTTCGCCGAGCACTTCTATCACACTCTCCACGGCCTCGACCCGCGCGTCCTGAACCGAATCCTCGCTATACCAAGCCGTATGGCTCGTCAGCAGGATATTCGCCGCCGTCCGCAGCGGGGAGTCGCTGGGAAGGATCTCCGGTTCGAAGACGTCCAGGCCGGCACCGCCGAGCCGTCCCTCGTTCAGGGCCGCGGCCAACGCCTCGGCGTCGACCAAGGCACCGCGCGCCGCGTTGACCAACAGGGCGGACTTCTTCATCATCGCTAGGGTCTCGGCATTGATGATACAGCGCGTCTGGGGCGTCAGCGGCAGGTGCAGCGAAACTAGATCCGCTGTTTGCAGCAACTCTTCCCGCCCAATCCGCGTGGCCCAATCGATCCCATCGGCCTCCACTTCGTCGAAATAAACCACGTCCCGCACCAAGGGCCGCATCAGTTCACCCAACTTGCGGCCGATGCGGCCGAATCCTAGCACTCCCAGCCTCAGCCGGCTCAACCGCCGGATGGGAGCCGGCGGTTTCAGCGACCACTCCCCGCGCAGCAACTGCTCCTGCGTCGATCCAATCTGGCGGTGCAGGGCCAGCAACATGCCCATGGCGTGGACCGCCACTTCCTCGACGCAGTACTGCGGCGTATTGCGGACGCTCATGCCGCGTTCGGCGGCCGCTTTGAGGTCGACGTTGTCGAGACCCGTGCCATATCGCTGCAGCAGTTTACAACTGCCCGGAAGTAGGCCGATGATCTCCGCGTCTATGGGGGCGATGCAGAACATTAGCGCGTCGATGCGGGGCGCCGATGTGATCGCCTGCTTCAGTTTGCACCGCTTTTCATCCACTGAATCGGTGACCGCGATTCCCGCAGAGGAGAGCGCAATCCCCGTCCTCCCGAGCCGTTCCCTTTCCGGATCGAGGTCTTCGGATACCCAGTCGCACACCAGCACGTGCTTTTGCATTGGCATTGTCTCACTCATCTCCATTCTCCCGCCTTTTTCAGTTGTGGTATTGGCACCTCACCTAGAGGACGGCCGCCGCGCCTCAGGTCTTCCCATCAGCAAGCTGCCGTCGACGCGAGATGCTATCTCGTCACCGTGGTTGAACAGCCAGCACGACCGCAGGGACAGGCAGCCGCAGCCTATGCAGCCGGTCAGGTTCTCTTTCAACTTCTCCAGCACCTCGATCCGCTCTTCGAGCTGATCCCTCCAGCCCCGCGACAGGCTGGCCCAGTCCGTTTTGTTCGGCGTGCGTCCGTCGGGAAGCGCATCCAGCGCTGAGCGGATTTCCCGCAGAGATACGCCGATCGCCTGGGCTGCCCGAATGACGGCGACGCGACGCAATACGGCCCGTCGATACCGTCGCTGGTTGCCCATAGTCCGCTCAGATGAGATCAGTCCCTGCTCCTCATAGAAGCGCAGCGCAGAGGTCGCGACTCCGCTTCGCGCTGCGACCTCACCGATGGTCAGAAAGTGTGAAAGTTCCGTCATGAGATTTTCTCCTTGACTTCAAGTATACTTGAAGTTGTAGATTCAGTCCAGAGTTCGTTGGAGAGCCTCTATCTCATCGGCTTTCGCGACCGGGAATGACCTGCGAGACGAATGCCAAGCGAAAGGAAAAGTCATGGAAAACTCAGCGACAAAACTGTTGGACGCGGGATCTCTGGATGAGATCAAGCTCAAGGGGAGGGCTGTGGTCTCGAACGGACCTGTGCCGATTGTCGTCTTCTACTCGGAGGGCGACCTACACGCCGTGGATAACCGCTGCCCACACATGGGGTTTCCCTTGCATCGCGGAACCGTCGAGGACGGCATTCTGACCTGTCACTGGCATCACGCCCACTTCGATCTCAAGAGCGGTTGCACCTTTGATCTGTTTGCCGACGACGCGACTGTCTATCCGGTTGAAGTCAAGGACGGTCGCGTGTACATCGATGTTTCCGCAACCCCGCGCGACCCGGTCGAGCGCGGACTGCGCCGACTCGAAGAGGGTATGGACCAGAACATTAGGCTGGTGGTCGCCAAAGCCGTCGTCGCGCTCATACGCGCCGGGGCGAATCCGAACGACATCGTGCGGGTAAGCGGCCTGTACGGCGTGCGCCGGCGGCGTTCGGGTTGGGCAGATGGCATGACGATCCTCTCAGCGATGGCCAACGTCAGCGACCACCTCGAAGGCGACGAGCGCATCGCGCCGTTGTACCAAGGGATCTTACACGTGGCGTCGAACACCAGCGGTCAGCCGCCGCGCATCCCGTTGCGGCCTCTCGAGAGCAAAGCTATCCCGCACGCCTCGCTGAGACGGTGGTTCCGCTACCTGATCGAAGTGCGCAACGCCGATGGAGCCGAACGCACCTTGCTAACGGCCATCGAGCGCCCTTCGAGCCAGGCTGACCTAGCCGAGATGATGGTGACGGCGGCGACCGACCATTTCTACCTCGACGGTGGCCACGTCATCGACTTCATCAACAAGGCATTCGAGCTGCTCGACCGCATTGGCTGGGAGCACGCGGCAGACGTCCTGCCCTCCCTGATTCGCCAGTTGAGCGGGGCGCAGCGCAGCGAAGAGCAGAATAGCTGGCGCTCTCCCGTCGACCTCGTGACGCTACTGAGCGAGACCTTTGCCTCGCTGAATCAACTACTCGAAGAAGGCCGGGGAGGGGAGTGGAAACGAGACAGTGGATTCGCGGAGGAGCTTCTGCGGGACGATCCTCAGGCGATCGTAGCGGCGCTGAACGAAGCGCTGAGGCAGGGCGCGCGCCCAGTGCAGCTTGCGGAGGCGGTAGCGCTGGCAGCGGCGCTGCGCATTGCCAGGTTCCACGTGCGCAACGAGTTCTCCGACTGGATCTCGGTGCTGCACACCTTTTCGTACGCCAACGCACTGCATCAGATGCTGAAGAGAGCCGAGTCGCCCGAGATGCTGCGCGGCGTTTACCACGGGGCGATGCGAGTCTATCTCGACCGTTTTCTCAATGTTCCGGCTGCCCGCTTACCTGAGCCCAGCGCGGCAGAGGCGGGCGATGGCCATATGGAGGAATACCTGCTGCTACTCAACCAGCAGCAGCAAGTCGATGAAGCTGGGCGACTCGTCAATAGTTTTCTGATATCGGGCGGTGAACCGGGACCCCTGTTCCGCACGCTGGCGGAATCCCTAGTGAGAGAGGACGCCGAGTTCCACAGCTTTCAGATGCTCGAGGCGGCCATCCGCCAGTATGGTGAGCGCACCGACATCGGCGAGCAACGGATTCTAATGGTGGCTGCAGCCCGTTTTCTGGCGGCTAAGGCACCAACTCAGCGCGAGCTGCTCCAAACGCTCCAGATCGCCCAGCGACTGCACCGAGGAGAGGCTATTTACGAGGAGGGTTGATTCAACTCGCACAGGCCCAGGTCGATGAAGCCGGTGGTCCTCAGACTGGATCCCGCTCCCTGACCATCTCGTGCCCTGCAAACAAATCCCGCGCCACCGTCCCCTGCGTCTGGCGCGGCGGCTCGACCCCCAGTATCTGGCAAAAGGTGGGCACAACATCGGCGGCATGGATGTACCCTAATTTGTCCACCGGCCGCTCGTAGCCCCGCTTTACGCTCGGCCCGGCCAACAACCACGAGCCAAAGCTGGACGAGGCCTCACTTTGGGTCGGCAAAAATCCCCCGTGGTGCGCCCCGAACACATTGGGCGCTCCAACGCAGCCTCCGCCGGCAATGCCGCGCCACTGGCCGTAGTACCCGCTCACGTACCCATGGTCCCAGGCAAAGACCACATCGCCGCACTGGTCGCCCCACTGCCCGAGGATGTACGCATCCCGCCGAGGCAGAGCTATGGCCACTGGATTGCGCCCCACCTCTTGGTCAACCCAAGTGCGCAAGGCCAGCAGCAACTCGGCCTCAATGCGGTCGAATTCCGTCCCCGACTCGGCGTTGATAAAAATGTCGAATCCCTTGTCGTCCTTCATATAGGCCCGGGTGTGTTCCCAGTCGATATCCTCCTCGCGCACCTGATCGCGCACCAGCGTCTCTTCCCCGCTGCCCTTGAGCGCCAGAAAGCCCTGTTCGTGCAAAAACTGCCGGATATTAGCCACCCGCACATCGGGCGAGCACCCGTGGTCGGACACCACGCCCACGTACGTATGCTCGTCTGCGTCCTCCCACAACCGACCCAAAATGCGATCCCCCACCTGATAGGCCCGTCGGAAATAGTCCACGTACTGTTCGGCGCGCTCGGCTACATACCCCGGACACACCGGATCCACGTCCCCGAGGTGGATGTGGTTGAGATAGTCGTACAGATGCCAGTGGCAGATAAAAAAGGAACAACCCCGCTCGCGCAGCATGTAGCGGGCGACCTCGGCAAACCACATCCCCTGGTACTCGCATTCTTCCAAGGCCGTGTCAAAATCGGCCATTCCCGAGGTATAGGGCAACATGGAGGCGTGTTCCTGATACGGGCCAAAGCGCTCCACCAGTTCCCCAGCCAACTCGTCGGGCAGCGTGAAGCCGTCGGTATAAGTCACCTGAGTGCGGTAGAGCTTGAGCCGACTGCCATCCGCGGCCAGTTCCATCAGCTTGAAGCGCACTGACGCCGAGCGCTGGCCGCCGTCCATAGCAAAGTCCTCCACCGCCCACTCACTCCATTCCCCCACTCCAGCAACAGCTACGCAACTAGCTCCGTCCCGGTCCCGACACACTAACACCCGGTCGTAGCCCTTCCCCGCACTGTCCACCGCCAGCAAGTAGAACGCGGTGACATCCCCGCCCAACCGAGCCACCACCTCAATGCAGCTCTCCAGCGGCGGAGCCTCACTCACGGGTAGATTCTGCCACCCCTGCGCCGGTGTTAGCGGCGGAATCGGCTCGACGCTGCGCTGGGCCTGCCGCACTGCCGTGCCGTCGTGGTCCATCTCAATGTCCCCTTCTAGCGCGGCGTCCGTGGTATAGGCCTGACAGATAGCCACTTCAAAATCCGTACTGCGGTGCCCAGGGTGGCCAAAACCGTCAACGACAAAGCCCGTCTCCACCCCGGAGGGATGGGCCGCCGGATAGTGTACGGCCACGCTCTGCATGCCCGCCCGTTCCAAGGCATTCCAGATGCGCTCGGCATTGTTGGCCCGCCCGTCGAAACTGTCGATCCGCTGGCCCGGCGCGACTTCCACCCGCCAGCGCGTCACCCCGTGCGTGCCCGTGTGCGCCCCCGTCGAAAGGGTAGCCCAGTTAGTCGGGGTCCACACTGGGAAAGAGGGCAGGGTCTGGTTGACCGTCCCCTCCCGCAGCAAGCGCTCGAAGTGGGGCAAAGCCCCTTCCGCGGCGAATCGCTTCATCATCGGGACGATAAAGCCGTCCATGCCAAAGGCGTAAATTTTGCGCTCCATATCTCCTCGTCTAGCAAAAGGTCGTTGGATGTCCAGATAGTTAGCGGCATTTTCCCACAGACAGCAACCAGACCGCTGCCATATCTTGTCGCGGGTCAGCCGTTTATTGACGGCTATCCGCGGATTTGGCTACGTTTCCCATTTCGCCGCGTACCCGCTACTTCATTCCTTTAGACCACTCCATGCCCCCAGATCCCCACCCCTCCCCCGCAATCCGCCTGCCGGCGATGCTGACTGGCCTCGGACTCTGCGCCCTGATCGCCGTCGGCCTCCCCTATGGGGAATTCGTAATCAAGGGCACCCGGCTGGGCCTGAGCTCATCGACGCCAGCGGCCTTTTTCCTGCTCTTCTGTCTGCTCGCCCTGGTGCAACCACTGCTGGGGCTAGTGCGGCGGCACTGGGCGTTCAACCGCGCCGAACTGCTGCTGATTACCTCAATGATGATGCTGGCAACGGCGATCCCATCGCGGGGCTTTACCGGTGCCACGCTCCCCGCCATTTCCAGCGTGCTCTACTACGCGACCCCAGAAAACAACTGGGCGGAACTGCTGGTGCCCCACATCCCCACTTGGATGATTGTCCAAGACGAGGTGGCGATCAAGCAGTTTTACGAGGGACTCCCCCGAGGCGAATCCATTCCCTGGGGAGCTTGGGTCGAGCCGCTTTTTTG
>JAPOYQ010000100.1:11541-14860 GCA_026706505.1 Gemmatimonadota bacterium | reverse complement strand
CGCCGCTTGGCCCGAAGCAAGACGCACCCGCCCCTCCACCAACGGCTCGGCGACCGCAGGGGCCGACAACGCCAGCCCAACCAAAACGGCGACTGATGTCTGCATCATGCTAGACGATGGTCCATCCCCCATCTACCACGAGCGTGTGACCGGTGATCATCGACGCAGCATCCGACGCCAAAAAGATCACCGGCGCCGACATTTCCTCCGGCTCGGCTAGGGCACCGCGCAGCAGGTTTTTGGTTTTCACCGCATCGGCGAAGGCCTGACTTTCCCGCATCGCGGTCTCAGCCAAGGGCGAGCGAGTCACGGTTGGAGCAACCGCGTTGACCCGTATCTGGTACTCAGCCCATTCAGCGGCCATAGTCCGCGTCAGGTTATTGACTCCACCTTTGGCACCCGAATAGGGACCGCGCTCCGGCGCGCCGACCACGCCTGCTTGGGATGAGATATTGATGATATTGCCCCCCTCCCCCTGCGCGATCATCTGCCGCGCGGCAATCTGGCTGCAGAAAAACACATTCTTCAGATTGGCATCGACGATCAGGTCGTAGAGCTCTTCGTCGTAGTCGAGGATTTTGCCGACCTTGTTATAGCCAGCGTTGTTGACCAGCACGTCAATCCGCCCAAAGTGCGAGACGACCGCGGCCATAAAACGCTCGATAGAACTCACATCCGTCACGTCGAGCTGGTGGTGGAAACACGTCCCGCCAGCGGCCTCAACCTCCGCAGCCAGCGTTTCCAACCCGGCCGTGGTGCGGAACACGGCCGTGGTGCGGCTGCCAGCGGCGATGTGCGCGCCCGACTGGGCGCATTCTAAAGCAATCGTCCGGCCAATCCCCCGGCCGGCCCCCGTGACAATGACGATTTTACCCTCTAGACCAAAACGCGCTAGCGGTGGCATTTTTTCTCCTCTTTAATACTCGGCGTCGGCAGCCCGTTGCAGCGCGCCAGCCGGAAAGACCGACACTTTTGCGTCAGCCCCGTGGTAGTTTTCCAATTCGCTCAATACGGCCTGCCAAGTTTTGCAAAAAATAACCCCCTTGCCAAAGAGCGAGGCTGCATCCCACTTGTTGATTCCAGGCGAAAATAGAATGGTGCGCCGGGCAGGCGGGCTGGGCTTTCCACGCAGCGCGGTACCCGGACCCAATACTGAGTGCCAGCCCAGCCCCTCCGGGCTAGCCGAGCACATGACAGTAGTCGAGTTTTCGTTGAAAGGATTTTTCTTAGTGCCGCTCAACGGCGTCATGGCCAATCCAGCTTGGCACAGTTCCGTATCCTTGGGGAAGGCGCTGAACACCCCGATATCAAAGGCGTCGGGCACTTGGGTGGCGTACTGTTCCCGCCCCAACTCGCAACCCCGCGCAAAGGCCGCGTCCGTGTCCCCGGCGACTAACCCCGAAATCTCCAAGCTCTCGTTGAGCAGCGGATTGACGATATACGTGACCCCCGCCATCTTCGCCACCTCGGACAGGTGTGCGCGAAAATGTTCGTGTACGTGGCGGTGGTTGAGCAGGATCGTCTGCTGTCCACAAGCACCGGGAATGAGCAATTTGGCCCCACCGCCGAACATCCCTCCGCGCGGCGTGATCATCCCCAAGGCGATGCGGACCTCGCAGGAGGTCATATCGCGGTTGACCCAAATCGGTATCCCGCGGCTAGAGTAGCCTAAGAATTCCAAATTCTCATAGGCATTGTGGTTGAGCACCTGCATGGTATCGACGATGTCCAACCCGACCTTCTTGACTAAGTCGTCGCGAGTCATCGGGCGATGGGCCGCCAGCGCGCAGATGATCTTTACGGCGTCGGCCCCAATCCCGGCCGCAGCTAGCTCTTCGAGTACATAGGGCAAGAGCCGAAAAGCCGGCGTGGGGCGCGAAAGGTCGTCAACTAAGATGGCCGCCGAAGACCGGCCGCGGGCGAATTCGCGTAGCGGTGGGGCACCGATGGTCTCTTGCAGTGCTTGGCGAATGCCGGCGTCGCCGATGTCCGGCCCGCCGCGCATGTGGTGCACCGCCACTTCCCAGTGATCGGGAAACTCCATTTTGAACGGGGCCTTGCCGTACCAAGCAGCCCACGGGACAAAAATTTCCTGCATGATGTTCCTCCTAGTCCAAGCCCATGGCCCGCAGGTTGCGCAGGCTCAGCCCCAAGCTGTCAAAGGGGTCGCCCGGGCAGGTGTCTTGTTCGACCAAGTACCATTCGATCTGTGCTCTTTTACAGGCCGCGAGAATAGGCTCCCATTCCAAGTTCCCCTCCCCTACTTCGGCAAAGCATTGCTTAGCGCCATCCATGCTCAGGTCTTTTAGGTGGACGATGTGCATGCGGTCGCGGAACCTGTCCAACCACGAGACCGGGTTGCCGCCGCCGTGTTGGATCCAATAGGTGTCGATTTCAAAGGAAAAGACGGCTGGGTCGCTCTCCTCGCGGAGGATGTCCAGCCCCGTGCGCCCCTCAAAGCGCTCCAGTTCGAAGCTGTGGTTGTGGTAGCTAAAGGTCAGGCCCGCGTCGATGAGCGGACGCGCCGCCGCCGAAGCCTCTGCTGCAAAGCGGGCAAAGCCCTCGCGGTTGCGGTATTCCTGGGGCAAGCCGCCGATGGCCACGTGGCGGCATCCCCACATCTGATGCTCTTCGACGACGGCTTGCGGTTCATCACAGATGCGCTCGTAGCTGGTGTGCGTGGCCGCGATATGTATCCCCTCGGCCTCGCTTATCGCGGCTAGCTCGGCCGGCGAGATCGCCCCGAAGGCCGAGGCTTGCACAGCCTCGTAGCCGAGTGCTCGCACCTTGGCGAATGTCTGGCGGATGTCATCCGGGGTTTTGGTATAATCGCGCACTGTGAACAACTGTGCGCCAATTGCTGAAGTAGTCATGTGGTCTCCTGTGTCTTACTGAACCCCGCGCAATATAGCCGCCGTCCTTCCTAGCGTCAATTCAGCGGCAGCTAAAGTCTATGGTCGCTTGTCAGCAGATACAGGGACCAACCGCAGCGGCTCTGCCTTCTCGCTCATTCGAGCACGAGTTCAAAGGTCTGCGAGCTGTATCCGGCGAAGATGCCGTAGCCGTTCTCAACGTTGCTATAGACGCTCAACGGCTCGGCAAAAGGATTTTCCCGGGTGTAGTCGTGGAGTCGGGCGGTCTTGAGATACTCGTAGTACGCCGCGCTGATGTACAAAACCTGGAGGTAGGTTTTGTACTCGGCAGGCTCTTGGCCGTCTTCGGCGACCTCCTCCTGAGCAATGTCCTCGCGGAGTATCAATACGCCGTCGTAAGTCAGCTCGATCTCGTGGGTGCGGCCGTCGAAAAGGGTGTCATTGAA
>JAPOYQ010000100.1:0-11500 GCA_026706505.1 Gemmatimonadota bacterium | reverse complement strand
TCATCTCTTTTGTCCGCCATGATCGAAGGGTCCTTTGTCGATAAGATTCCTTCGTACCTCCATGCCCCTCTCCCTGTGAAAACCTGGTACATGCTGATCTGGTAGTAGTTGGCCTCGCCGGGAGGGTCTTGAATTTCCAGCTTGATCGAGAATTCGCCGCGGATCTCCGACTCAGAGCGGACGGACGTATTAGTACGGTAGGATAGAATGGAGGTCGGCACGGGCCTAGGGATGGCGTCGGTTGCCTTAATCGTTGCGAACTCGGGGGCCGACACCTGCAAGGAGTAGGTTTCGCCTGCTTCCAAGGTGCTGTCTTCAAACACGTACCCCCTTGCTGCATCGAGGAACTTCATCTCCTCAATGACCCGGTCTCCCGCCAGCAGTTCCACCGAGGCATCCGCCACCGACCTTTCATGGAGGGGCCGGGACTCGAGAATCCCCGCAGAGCGCCCCACATAGGCGGTCCAGATGCCGTCGGCGGTGAAGAAGGCGTGCAGCACCAGCCGAGGGCTGTGCTCCGGCAGGTCGGGCTCAATGACCTGTTCGCAGGAGGACAGGACGATGAGAAGAGGAAGGCAGCGGAGGACGGATTTCATATCGAGAGCCGTGATTTTCAAAACTTGAACCGGTAGTTGATCCAAGGAAGAAGCGGAAAGAGGCTCACCTGCTTAGCGCGGAATTTTCTGGCGTCGGCAGCGCTGTCGTAATGGTCGTCAAAGTAGATAAAAAAGGGATTCTTGCGATTATAGGCGTTGTAAACCCCAAAGCTGAATCCGTGCCCTGCGCTTTCGGCCTGGCCGAAGTTGAAGCTGAAATCGAGGTGATGAAAGGCGGACATGCGATAGCCGTTGCGATCGCCATAGACCACGGTTTCATAAGGCAGGTAGTACGGGCGAGGTATGCCACCCCTGACCGCGTCGTCGTTGTAATAGCGAGCGACGGGAAGGGTTGCGGCATTGCCGGTGCCGTACACCCAAGTCAGGGAAAAGCTGGTTGAGCGCGTCAGTTGACGGGTCAGGACCAACGCGGCATCGTGGCGGCGGTCATAGCGGTAGGGGTAGGTGCGCCCCTGGTTCAGTCCCGCGAAACGCCGCTTGGTCCAGGAAAGAGTATAGCCGATCCAGCCGGTGGTGCGCCCGCGCTTTTTCTGTACGAACAGCTCGGCACCATACGACCACCCCCGCCCTATCTCCACCTTGTCCTGCCAGTCTTCGCTCTCGCCAAAGCCGACTAGAAAGCTGGCACCTTCCCGATACTCGATCAGGTTGGTCATGGTCTTGTAGTACCCCTCCACACTAAACTCGTACTGATCTTTGAGCTGACGTGCCAGCCCCACGCCGAACTGCCGCGACTGCTGGGGGCGCACCCGCTCGGTGGCCGGCAGCCACAGGTCAGTTGGCAAGCCGACGGTGCTATTGGAGAGCAGGTGAATGTACTGGCGCATCAGAGCATAAGAGGCTTTCACTGCCCAGTCTGATGGTAGCAGGTAGCGCATTGAAATCCGGGGCTGCAAGGAGGTGTAGAACTCGTCGTTGACGAGAAAGCCAGAGGTGTGCAGCCCCACGTTGGCCTTCAAGCGATCGGTGAGCTGGACATCGTCCTCGCCGTACAGGCTGTACTCCAGCGCATCGGTGAGCTGGGCGGCAAGGGTGGTATCCTCAGGGGCACCGTCGGCCGGATCGGACTTGATATGCGCCGCTCCGGGGCTGTAAGTGTGCAAGGTACCACTGCCCCCGAAGCGGATGTAGTGAGCGGGGCTAGGAAGGTAGTCGAGATCGGCTTTCAGGCCCCAGTCTCGAATGCCGGACAGGTAGCGCAATCTCAGGCCCTCAGTCTCCCGTTCCCCGTCGCTGGTAATGGTGGTGCGGTCGTCCACGTGGGTGGAAAGCTGGTAGCGACTGTAGATGGCAGTAAAATTGCCGAAGAGCTGGTTGCCGAAGAGGTAGTTCCAACGCAGGGTAGAGGTGACGTTGCCCCAGCCGAAGTCCGCAGCGACGCTATCCTCCTCGCGGTAGCTGCCGCTCCTGTAATCTTCTTTAAAATCGCTCCAGAAGCGGTCATCTCCACTGTAGAGACTCAAGAAGACCCGGCTCTCGGGCGAGAAAATGTGGTTGAGTTTGGCATTGAGATCGTAGAAGTGGTAGCCGCCCTTCTCGTCACTGGGGAGAAAGGGGCGAATCAGCAGATCAATGTACGTGCGTCGGGCCGAGACAATGAACGAGGTCCGGTCTTTGCGCAGCGGCCCTTGCAAGGTTAGTTGGGAGGCGATCAAGCCGACCGAGCCCTCGCCTTCAAAGGTCTTCATATTGCCGTCTTTCATATCGACTTCAAGCACCGACGAGAGGCGGCCGCCGTAGCGCGCTGGGAATCCGGCTTTAGTCAGTTGCACATTCTTGATGGCGTTGGCATTGAAGACCGAGAAGAAGCCAAACAGATGCGAGGCATTGTAAACCGGGGCACCGTCGAGCAGAATCAGGTTTTGATCTGGGCTGCCGCCGCGCACGTACAGGCCGCTCATGCCCTCGGCCCCAGACTGGACTCCGGGCAAAAGTTGCAAAGTCTTGAGGACATCGACTTCGCCCATGAGGACGGGCGCATTTTTAATTTGCCGGATCGGCACCTGCACCACGCTCATCTGGCTTTGTTCTTGGATGGGATCGAGCCGTTCGGCCTCCACTTGCACGGTGCCCATTTCTAGGGGCGTGGGCTGGAGGGCGATGGTTAGCTGGCGGTCTTGGTCGAGCTGGGTGGCGAGGGTATCGCTCTGATAGCCGATGTGGAAAACGACCACCTGCAGCGGCCCCTCCGGCAGGGTCAGGCTAAAAAAGCCATAGCGGATGGTCGTGGCCCCCTTCTGCAGAGTAGGTTCGTACAAGACGGCACCGATCAGCTTCTCGCCGCTGGCAGCATCTTCGACGTAGCCGCTGAGCGTATGCACTGGATCAGTTTGCGCCCAGACGCCACTGGCGAGGCCGATGAGGGCTAGCAGAAAGTATTGGCGAACTCTGTATAACATAAGGTTTAGAATAGTTCAGTCGCTCAGCCTTTTAACCCCTAAGCCAGCCAATTGTGTCACTACCCTCGCGCAATATAGCCGCCGTCCCTCCCAGCATCAATTCAGCAGTAGCTAAAGTCTATGGTCAGCTTGTCGTGACGACTCCCCACTCTACAGACGTTGGGCTTCTTGCCGGTATTCTGGCTGAGATTGTAGTACTAAGGACAATGATGTATTCGTTGCGCCAGCGTTTTTCGACGTCGATGTCCACACTGGGAGCAATCTTGCGAGGTATAGGCTAGGTTGACGGCGACCAGGATCCTACCAGCTTCTTCTGCTATACCCCAAAACTCAAGTCTTGGGCTTTGCGGTCTAAAGGCCATTTGGTAAGAGGATTGACAAAGTGTCGAAGCAGAAACAGGAGGTGGTAGTAAACTTATTTTTGTCGGTGTACGCGCCGGCCCTGATCTTGTCGGTTTGCCGGGGCCTGCTATTGCCCGTCCTGCCTTTGTTCGCCCGCTCTTTCGAGGTATCGTACAGTCTGGTGGGCGTGGTCCTGGCCGCGGACGGGATCGGTACTTTGCTGGGCGATGTGCCCGCGGGAGTGGTGGTGCGGCGGGTGGGCGAAAAGCGCGCCATGCTGTTGGGGGTAGGCTGCGTCTTAGTGGGGATTTTCGGCCTGCTGGTGGCCACTGATCTGTGGCAAGTGAGTGCCTGCCGCTTGGTGTCGGGGATCGGTACGGCCCTGTGGAATATTTCGCGCCATACGTATCTAGCCGGGGCCATTCGGCCGGCACTCCGGGGACGGGCCATTGCCGTGTTCGGGGGCATAGGACGCATCGGCTATTTTGCTGGACCACTGCTCGGCGGCCTAGCGGCCGGGATGTACGGCTTTCGGGCCGCCTTCCTGTTATACGGGATATTGGCGGTGGTGGCTTTGCTGGCGGTCTTGCTCTGGGTGGAGGACCTCGGGGCCTCCCCGGGAGCAAGCCACCGGTCCAGAGGACGGGTCGGCGATGTTGTGCGTGGCCACTACCGCATCCTGCTCACTGCCGGCTCGGCCCAGTTGTGCGCCCAAATGGTGCGCACAGCCCGCATGGTCATCGCGCCGCTTTACGCTGCCGATGTCCTAGGTTTGGGGGTCGAAGAGGTGGGAGTGATCATAGCGATTGCCGCAGCCGTGGACATGCTCATGTTCTATCCGGCGGGCATGATCATGGACCACTGGGGGCGCAAGTACGCCTCGGTGCCCAGTTTTTTCGTCCAGAGTATGGGCATGGCCGCCATTCCCCTCGCGCAGGATTTTTCGGGCCTGCTCCTGGCCTTGGTGGTAGTGGGCCTGGGCAACGGCATAGGGTCGGGGACCATGATGACTCTGGGCGCGGACCTGGCCCCGGACGATGGGCGGGGGGTGTTTTTGGGGCTGTGGCGCTTTGTCGGCGACTTGGGCGGAGCGGGTAGCCCCTTGGCCATGGGCCATATCGCCGATTGGGTCGGCCTGACCGAAACTCCATTAGCAGCCGCGGGCATTGGCCTAGCCGCGGCCCTCACTTTGTGGTTGGGGGTGCCTGAGACCCTGAAAAGGGAAGACCGTCTGTGAGCTGCACGTTTTCGAGTAACAGGATGGCTCAGCGCAGCACTGGGTCCGGCCGGCCCCAGGCGTTGTCGCGCACTGTGACGCGCCCCTCACAGCCGATGGCACCGCGCTCGGTTCGGTGGCGGAACCAGTTGTGCTCGATCACAGCTTGATCCTCGGGCGTGCCGCGGATGACCACGGCGCGTTGGCCGGGGACGCGGAAGGTGTTGTGGTGCACGTGCATCCAACCGCCCGCCACATCCGTGCCATCCTTGCGGTCGCGACCGCCGTGCATGTCGAAGCAGTGGCTCAGGCTGCGTCCCATCTCGACGTTGTTGCGCGCCTCGTACCCCGAGCCGCTGCGCCCGGAGCCGGCAATGGAGTGGCGGTTGGCGTCGAACAGGTTGCCCTCGATCAGCGTTTCGGCCTTGTCGAGACAGACGCCGTACCCGAGCCCCTGGTACTGGTTGTGATGGATGAAGCAGTGCTGCACGAGGTGCCCGTCACCGCCCACCAGATGCACAGCGCCGAGGCTCCAGCCGGCCAGCTCGCAGTTGTCGACGCGCAGCCGCGGATGTCTCGCCTCGATACCGGCGGACGTAGGGAATCGGTAGTAGTAGCGGTGTCCGCCGTGGCCTTCGCGGAAGGACCGGGAGTGGTGCTCCAAGCACTGGCGGGGGTTCGGTCCCTGCAGGCGGATGCCGGTGAGACGCGCGTCCGGACCCGTGACCCGGATGAGGGGATTCGTGGCGAAGGTGTCGGAGCGGATCAACCCCCCGGGAGCCCCCTTGACGCCGCGATCGCTGGCCAGGGTCACACCGTCGGGCAGCTCGAGGACCAGTTCCTCGACGTAGATCCGTTCCGTGCACTCGATGACGGCGTCACCGGCGACGTACACGGTGTCGCCGGCGCGGGTTCCGGCCAAGGCCTCGATCAGCTCGTCGAGGTGGCGCACCGGCGAGCCGAAAAGCCCGACGGTCTCGGCGTAGCCGGGGCCACCACCGAGGGGGTAGCCCCGGGCCGCACCAGCACCACAGGCGCGGCGGCCACGGCCGACTCGCGTCGGGCCTCGAAGGGTGGAACGGGCGTTGAACATCTGCCTTGCCCTCCTCAGATACCGCTGCACGAACTGCAACTACTGCAACTGCTGCACGAGCTGCAGGACGCTCCACTGTCGCCGCTGTCGCCGCCGAAATCCAGCCACGACGAGCTTTCGCCGGACTCAGCGCCCGCTTCCTGGACCGAGCCAGTCTGAGCAAGGCCGTCCTGATAGCTGTGGTCCGCATAGTACTCGACATCAGTGGTGGGCGGGGACTCGAAGTTGGCCTCTGGATTGAGGGTATTGCTCTCTCCAGCGTGGAAACCCGCGGCCCCGACATCGAATACGGTCTGGCCCTGTTCGTCTACCACGGATACGTCGTGGTAGTGGATATTGTGGTGGAATGACATGGACGACCACATCCAAGCGTAGAGAAAGAACGCGTCAAAGCCGTGATAGCCGTGGAAGAGGGGAGGTGTATCAGCCCCGGTGTGCCGCTCCTGCAATTGCTCGGGCCGGTCCACTGGCTCTCGGGGACGAATGACGCGGGTGTCGAGGGTCTGGCGCACATCGTCGCATTTGATATAAGTGGCCACGGCCTGATTGAGGCGGCTGATAAAGTGGCTGAAATGGGCTTCTTTCTGGCGCTGGAATTGTTCGTACGCGTCCTGAGCTCGAAAGACGGGCTCCATGCGCTGGCGCAGGCTGTCGGTGCTTTCTCCAGGCTGTTGGGCAAAGTCGTTGGCCGTGCCGTTGACGGTGATGGTAATGGGGTACACGTCCGGAGGGTGGAGCCGGTCGATTTCAATTTCAATGAGGTAGGTCATTTCCTGGTCGGCGTGCTCGACGACCAGATAGAGGGCCTCGAACAATTCCGATTCGTAGTAGTCGGTCTCCATGTGAAACTGTTCCATGGCGTCCTTGAGATCGTCCTCCAGGCCCTGCTCGTCAAAGTAGAAGTCGTACTGGTCCTTGGTCAGGCGGACGATATTGGTCACTCCCATAGAGCGCAGGGCCATGTTGAGCTGTTGCAAGATGGCCACCGCGGTGAAGGTCTCTTGTTCTTCTCGGTCGGACAGACCACCCGCAGTTAGGTAGTAGAGCATGCGACCGAAGACCTTGGTGGGTCTGACCTTTTCGACCAGGGTCTCCTGAGAGGGGTCAATGGCGAGTTGGCCGTTAAAGTACATGGGAATCCTCCTCGGTGGGCGGGCTAGGAATTGGCGCTACGGCAGGCCCCGCAGTCGGCCCCGGGCAGCCAATAGGCCGCAGGCGGCAGGCCAAAGTAGCGCTGGTACAGGGCCAGAGTTTGGTTGAATTGGCTGTTGTTTTCTTCCTCCATGCCCCCGGGTTGGTGGTGAATCATGCGGCCAAAGTACCGGCGGCAGAAGGCGCTGTAAGTGCGCGTGCAGAGGATGAATTCGTGCCAAGCCAGATCGACGGGACGGGACGGGCTCAGGACCTGGTCGGCGATGGCGACCAAGTGGAGGAAACGCAGAACTTCGGTCAGCAGGCCGGGAACTTCCCGGTCTTGCACGTGGGTCTCAGAGGAGATTTTGTCCCACAGAACGGGTTGTTTTTGCAAAAGCTCCAAAGCTAGGGCTGCGTGATCTAGGGCGTCGGGGGCGGGCGCCAGCCCGCGAGTCTTGTCACTGCCCATCTGTGAAGTAATCCTTGGTGCCCTTGGCTTGAACTGCGTCGCCAATCCGGTTTAAAGCGTGAACGTACGCCGCCGTGCGCGGCGATATGCCCTGCTCTTGGGCAATGGTCCAAATGCGCTCGGTCTCCTCGACCATCATCTGCTTAAGCCGCTGGTTGACCTGTTCTAAGGTCCAATATAAGCCCTGGCGATTCTGCACCCACTCGAAATAGCTCACGGTCACGCCGCCGGCATTGACCAAGATGTCGGGAAATACTATCACGTCCCGCTGGCGCAGGATCTCGTCGGCTCCCGGCGTGGTGGGGCCGTTGGCCAGTTCGTACACCGCCTTGGCCTTAATGTCGCGGGCGTTGGCCTCCGTGATCTGGTTTTCCAAGGCCGCCGGAGCCAGGATATCGACGTCGAGCGCGAGCAATTCCTCGTTGGTGATGGCGTCGTGCTCGACGCCATTGCATACACTGCCCTCGCAGTACACCGCCTTGAGAGTGCGGGTCGAATCCTTGAACTGGCGCACGCTGGGGATGTCGAGTCCTTCACGCCGGTAAATCCCCCCTTTAGAATCGCTTACAGCCACGACCTTATAACCAGCATTGAAGAGCAATTCGGCGACGATGGCCCCGGCATTGCCAAAGCCTTGCACAGCTACGGTTGTGTCGGCAGGCGAGCCATTTAAGCCGAGCTTGGGCCAAGTCGCTTCGATGGTGAAAAAGGCACCCATCGCAGTGGCTGTATCGCGCCCTAGACTACCCCCCATGGTCAAGGGCTTGCCGGTGATGACCGCAGGCGAGATCTGCCGCTTGATAATGCTGTACTCATCCACCATCCAACCCATGATCATCTGATTGGTATAGACATCGGGGGCTGGGATGTCGATGTCCGGACCGATGAAGTCGGCCACGGCGTCGATATAGCCTCGGCTGAGTCGTTCCAGTTCAAAATGGGATAATTCTTTGGGATTGACCGTGATGCCGCCTTTGCCGCCACCAAAGGGCAAATTGGCCACCGCGCACTTGAAGGTCATCCAGAAGGCCAGCGACTGGACCTCGTCGATGGACACGTCTTGGTGGTAGCGAATGCCGCCTTTGGTGGGACCGCGGGTGTCGTCGTAGCGCACTCGGTAACCGGGAAAAATGCGCAATTCGCCGTTGTCCATGCGCACCGGGATGGAAACCTTCAAACTCGACTTGGGCAACTTGAGCCGCTCGATGGCGTCCTCGGAAATGGACGCGTACGCAAGTGCTTCCTCCAGCCGTTGGCTGGCGTCGCTGAACAAAGACTGGGACATGGGATCTTCTCCTTTAAAGGTCGGATCAGCGCATTTGCAAGGTAGATACGCTAGACCAAGCGTGCAACGGGAATCCGTCCACTCATCTTTTGCCTAGAAACCCCCGTAGCAAAACCGCCGTTCCCACAGTCCCTATCCCTGCCAGCAATGCCATGACGCCCACAGCGCCTTGTGCCCCCCAAGCCTCAGCTATTGCCCCACTCTGCAAGCGGCCAAAAGGACCGACGCCAATGGCCACGACCAAGGTGCTCATCGCCCGGCTCCGCATCTCGTCCGAGGATTCGACCAAGATGATGCTGCTCTGCATAATGCTGAAGCCCGCCTGCCCCAACCCAGAGCAAAACAGCATCAGCAAGGCGAGGCCAAAGGTCCCGCTAAAGGCAAAGGCGATAATACCCGTACAAGCAAGCAACGAGCCAGCGACAAAGAGCCATTCGTTGCTCAGCTTGCTACGGCTTAGCTGGACTGCAGCTAAGCCCACAATCGCCCCACTCCCGCTAGCCGCGCCCAACCAGCCCATAGCCTCCGGGCCGCGGCCGAATACGTCGCGCGCGAAAACCGGCAGCAGATTCATGTAGGGAAAAGCCCAGACGTTCATAAAGATCGTGATGAGAAAAACGCCGAATATCGGAGCGGAAGCCCGCATACTGGCCCATCCCTGCCGCCCAGCCCAGCCCGCCGCCCAGGTGCTCGCACTGGGTGCCTTGGAATCTGTCTTAAGGCCCCCCAACAAAAACAGCGCCAAGGTGCCCAGCCCGACCAACACCAACAGGGCACCCAAGCTGCCATAGGCCGCGGTGACATAGCCCGCCGCTAAGGGGCCAGCAATGCGCGTAAACCCCTGAATGACGTTCTCCAGCACCATGGCATCGACCGTGCGGGCCTTGCCAACTAGATCGGGTACCATGCTGCGCCGGGTCGGCCAATCCAGCGCCCAAGAGGCCCCCAAGGCCAGCGACACCACCGACAAATGCCACAGCTCAAGTCGCCCCAAAAAGAGCAAGAGCGCCAACAACCCCGTCCCCAACACATTGACCAACTGCAGGGTCCAAACGATGTAGCGCCGCTTAAAGCGATCGGTAATCACCGAGCCGAACAAACCCATAATCAGCAGGGGGATGGCGCGGTAAAAGCCGATGACCTGGACCCACCACGGAGAATTAGTCAGCTCCAAAGCCAGCCACCCCAGCGCCAACATCTCCATCCACATGGCCTGCCACCAAAGGCCATTGGCCAACCACAGGCGCACGAAATCGCTGTTGGCCAAGGGTTCGAGGACGCTCCCTTTGGCGAATCTTACGCTGTTCATCGCTCTCTTGCTGGAGTCATTGGGCGTCCTATATTACTCGCGCCAACTAGCCCTAAGCCATAGGAGATTCAACATGTCTGTGGAGGAAAAACTAAGAGACCTCAACCTACAACTTCCCCCTCCGCCCCAACCGGCCGGCTCCTATACCCGCGCCGTGCAAAGCGGCCCTTTGATCTTCGTCTCAGGTCAGTTGCCCCTACTAGCCGGCCAGATCCAGTACGCGGGAATCGTAGGCGAGGACTTGGATATTGAAGCAGGATATGAGGCTGCCAAGTTGTGCGCCCTCAACGCCTTGAGCGTCCTCAAAGCCGAAACCGGCGACCTCGACACTGTCTCCATTGTCCGCTTGGGAGGATACGTAGCCTCGGCACCCGGTTTTTCGGACCACGCCAGCGTGGTCAATGGCGCTTCCGATCTGCTGGCTTCAGTTCTCGGAGATAAGGGGATACACGCGCGCTTGGCCGTCGGCGTCGCCAGCCTGCCGCTGGGAGCGGCCGTCGAGTTGGAAGTCATCGCCGCCGTGGGCTAGGGAGCTTCGCGCTCTTCCGACTGCGGAGCATTGCCGTTGGCCTGCGGCTCAGCGGTGGGGCTGTCGGACGGGGCCTCTTGCTTGGGCCTAGGAGGCAGTTCTATCCCGTGCTCTGCGAGCAAGTTGCGCAGTTGGTCACCGTCCATCACCTCGTTCTCAAAGAGTATCTCGACGACATCCTCCATCGCCTGCCGATGCTGAGTGAGCAGCCCCTTGGCCCGCGTGTACCCCGCGCCGATAATACCCTTGATTTCCTCGTCAATGAGCTTGGCCGTCTCGTCGCTGTACGCGCGATCTGCTGGGGGCATACCCAGCAACTGTTGCGAGCGGTCCGTTCGGTGAGCAACCAAGCCAATTCGCTGGCTCATGCCGAACTCTTTGACCATCCGCTCGGCCATTTGCGTGGCCTGCTGCAAGTCGTTGGCCGCGCCGGTGGATATTTCGCCAAAGACGATCTCCTCGGCCGCCCGGCCACCCAAGATCGCGGCCAAGGAATCTTGTAACTCCTCCTTGGTCATTAGGTAGCGATCTTCCAACGGCATATTCAGCGTGTAGCCCAAGGCGGCGATGCCCCGCGATACGATCGAGATCTTCTGCACGGGATTGGCCTCGGGCAAAATCTCGCCGACGATAGCGTGGCCTGCCTCGTGGTACGCGACGATCCGGCGCTCTTTCTCGTTGAGCACGCGGCTTTTGCGCTCCAGCCCAGCCACCGAGCGCTCAATCGCCTCTTCTAGCTCGGACATGGTGATGGCATCTTTA
The DNA here is from genome assembly GCA_026706505.1 of Gemmatimonadota bacterium. Next base: position 345 of record JAPOYQ010000100.1, on the reverse strand, counting down.
TCTCTCCGCGCTGCCAAAAGAGCCGCTTCATTGACGACATTGGCCAAGTCCGCTCCGGCAAAACCCGGAGTGCGCACGGCCAGTTTGTGCAAATCTACGTCCGGGCCCAGCTTGACTTCCTTGGCGTGGATCTGGAGGATGGCGGCGCGCCCCTTGACATCGGGCCGGTCCACGGCCACGGTGCGGTCGAAGCGACCGGGGCGCAGCAAGGCCGGGTCGAGGATTTCCGGTCGGTTGGTCGCTGCCATGAGGATCACGCCAGCGTTGGTGTCGAAGCCGTCGAGCTCGGTGAGGAGCTGGTTGAGCGTCTGCTCGCGCTCGTCGTGGCCGCCAAAAGAGCCAGCC
>JAPOYQ010000054.1:12501-14877 GCA_026706505.1 Gemmatimonadota bacterium | reverse complement strand
ATCAAGGTCGTGCACGACCGCTACGGCATCGCCAGCGTCCACATCGAGACCTGCCATTCCTACACCAACGATCAGAATCTCATCGACAACTATCACAAACACGAGCGGCGGGGGCGCGGGGCACCGCTGAACATGGTCATAACGGACACTGGAGCGGCCAGTGCCGTGACCAAGGTCCTGCCGGAATTGCAAGGCAAGCTCACGGCCAATGCCATTCGCGTGCCCACGCCCAATGTCTCCCTCGCCATTTTGAATCTAAACTTAGAACGGGAAGTCGGCACAGAGGAAATCAATACCTACCTGCGGGATATCTCCCTCGATGTGCCACTGGGAGGCCAGATCGATTACACTAGCTCGCCCGAGGTGGTATCGAGCGACTTCGTCGGCAATGAGAAAGCCGGTATCGTCGACTCGGGAGCGACCATTACCCAGGGCAAACGCTGCGTGCTGTACGTGTGGTACGACAACGAGTACGGCTATAGCGCCCAAGTGATCCGCATCCTGCAGCACATATCCGGTCTCGAACTGCCCTATTTTCCCAAGTAATCCAATAACTGGGACGGATCTTCATGCGAGAAAAACGAGAAGCCAAATACCGGGTCGGCGTCATTGGCTGCGGACGGGCTGGCACCAGCCGGGCCCGGGCCTTTGATGTGCACCCCTTGTGCAAGGTGGTGGCCATTGCCGATACGGATGCGGAAAATCTGGCGCTGGGTTGCCGCCGCTTCGGGGTGCCCGGCTACGCCACCTACGAGGAGATGTTGGCACGCGAGTCAATCGATATCGCCATGCCAGTGCTGCCGGTGCGAGCCAACGCCGGAGCAGTGGTGGCCGCGGCCGCGGCCGGGGCCAAGGCCATCTTTTGCGAAAAACCGCTGACGGCCCGGCTGTCCGAAGCCGACCGCATGGTGGAAAGCTGCCAGCAGCGGGGCGTGTACCTGGCCTCGGGCGTCATGGTGTCGAGCCATCCAGACTACCGCCGGGCCTACGAGTTGGCCGCGGGGGGAGAGATTGGTCAAGTGGAGCGCATCAATCTGTACGGCGGCAACGGCCAGGGTGGCTGCCATGGTTTGAACTTGACGCGCAAGTTCGCCGCCAAGGCGCCGGCAGAGTGGGTCGTCGGCCGGGTCGGAGGCGATCCCCACAGCGACCACGAAGAACCCTACGAGGAAGGAGCTACTGGTTTCGGCGGAGTGGGCGGGTACATTCGCTTTGGCAATGGCATAGAGTGCTTCAGCAGTTTCCCGGGCCCGACTTGGCGCGGCATCGAGGTGGTGGGCAGCGAGGGACTGATCTGCAATTGGAACAATACGGGCCTAGGTTTGCGCCTGTTCAAGCACAGCGGTCGAGGGGCCCCTTTGGTCGAGGTGGAAGGGGTGTTCGAGCAATACACCGAGGAGGAGAGGGGGTACGACGACGAGGGCTGGCAGGATCCCGGGCCGGTGATGCGGGCCATTGTCGAGGATATCATCCGCGTCCTCGAAGAAGGCGGAGACTTGGCAATCACCAGCGGCGACGATTTGCGCCATGCCCTGGAGTTGGCCGTGGCTCTGCGCGAGTCGCACCGGCAGGGCGGCACCCGGGTGTCCCTGCCCTTGGCGGATCGCTCCCTGGTGATGTACCCGGAAAAAATGCGCTGGAACTACAAGAAAGACCTCATAGGTCAAGCCGCTTATATGGAGCAGATGGCGCGCCAGGTCGAGGGAAGTGCGTGATCAGGTGGTGAGCAGCTTGGTCAGTTCGGGCAAGACATACTCAGCAAGACCCTCGACAAACCAGTCCTGTGCATGCATGAAGTCCGGTCGTTCTGGAGCCACAACGACGATTTGGAGGGCGTTGTCACGGGCATAGTCCAGCAGACCGTTATTTGCGTCCATCGACACACCTGCAACCAAAGCTACCTGACCTTCCTCAATCCAAGCCCAGCCCTCGTCCGATCCTTTAAAGTACTTGGCTTCGTTTATATGCACTTTTTGGCTACCGGCCCATTCGTGTAGCCCATCAAAATTGCCCGTAATGATGTGCTTCAGTATCCCGTGTTTCTCCAATTGTGCAAGAGCCGCATGGGCTTCGGTGGGGCTGGCTGTCATAAAGCGGGTGTAGAATGTTCCCAGTACCAGAGCCGTCTCACGAGGTCGGTGTATTATCCAATCGGCAACAGCCCCGGGAAAACGGTAATTGTCGATGGGGAATTGCTCCTGCAGTCCACCTTCTCCGTCAAACGCGGGAATACCTGCCGCGGTCGATAACCCAGCGCCTGTAAATGCCACTACGGGCTTACCCTGAATGCGACGCGCAAGTTCCGTCACGTCAACAGCCTCAGTCCGTTCAGGGGCTTGCTCCGGACTTACGGGGTAGTAACCTCCCGGATCTTGC
>JAPOYQ010000054.1:0-12491 GCA_026706505.1 Gemmatimonadota bacterium | reverse complement strand
GTACGGTCAGATCGCAGTTCAAAGTAATCATTGAAATAAGGCTCTCTAAAAATGGCGGGATCGTCGTGTGAGAGTAACAAATGAGTTGCGACCGTTCCATCGCGCGTTGGTTGGGAGAAAAACTCCAACTTAAACTCCTCCCAGACAGCTTCAAGTCGGCGCTCCTGGCACAATGTAGCAGACCACAGGCCATCTATGATACTCTGTCGTAGAGTACTAATCTCGGCAATCATCTCATCCTGCTCGTGTTCGCAGGAATGGGCTACCAAGAGATTTGCCAAGTCAACCTGACCTTCGCAGGAGATATCGAACTCACCATAGAAGCCAAAAAATCCCGACGGTCCTCCAAAATTGAAATCCATTCCATGGAAGCCCCCAGTTTTTTCTTTGTACCACTCCAATTGCTCTGAGGTTATTTGAGTCAGCCTGATCATATTAATCAGTAATCCCGTAGAGCGCCGTCGGGGCCAATCACCGGCTCCCGGGTATAAGGCACAGGCGGGTAATGCGGGAACGCTTCGTCGTTCAGTTCAATGCCAATGCCGGGAGTCTGCGGAACAATCAGGAAACCGCCGTCGCGTCGCAGTGGCATCTCGACCAGATCCCGTTTCGGGACGTCGTACTCGTCCCTCGGGTACTCTTGGATAGCGGCGTTGTGGATGGCGGCGTCGAGTTGCACGCACGCCGCGGTCAGGACGCAACTCAGCGGGTTGTGCGGGGCAACTCCCACGTAGCTTGCTTCGGCAAGCGCCGCGATCTTTTTGCAATTCGTAATTCCACCGGCGAGTGACAGATCCGGCCGGATATACGAGGCCCCCTTGTGGGCTAGCAACTCGCGGAACTGGTAGGTGGTGTAGAGCCGCTCGCCCATGGCCACAGGCATCGGCATATTGGCCGCGACATGGCCCCACGCATCCATGTTCTCGGGCTCGATGGGATCTTCGAAAAAAAACAGGCCATAGGGCTCAAGCGCCTTGGCCACCTCGATGGCCTCCGGCGGCGTGAGGCGGTTGACCACGTCTACCATGAGATCGATCTCGTCACCCACGGCGTCGCGTACCGCCTGCAGGGTTGCCGCGGCGTGCTTAGCCATGCCGCGGAACGACAGTTGCTCTAGGCTTGTGCCCTCGCCAGACGCAAAGGCACCAAACGGATAGAGACGCAGGGCTGTGTAGCCGGCCTCGACCATGCGCCGGGCGTCTTCGGCCAACTCCGCAGGGGAGTTGCCATGCAGATGTGAGTACACGCATACGCGCTCCCGCGTGGGACCGCCCAAAAGCGAATGAACGGGTAGCTCGGCAACCTTGCCCTTGATGTCCCACAGCGCGATGTCGATTGCCCCGATCGCGGCCATGGTGTCTGCGCCGCCGCGAAACACGCAGCGGCGAAACATGTGCTGCCAGTTGCGCTCAATGTGGAGAGGATCCTTGCCAATTAGGTACTCGGCGCAGTAATCCACCGCCGCAATGGGCGCAAACGGCGTACCGCTGGTACCGCTTGCGGGGTGCAACTCGCCGACGCCCGATATGCCCTCGTCGGTGTGCACCCGCACGTAGATAAAGCGGCTGGCCCGCAGGGTCTCGACCCTCGCGACTTTCATATTCGTTCCGACTTCCTGAAAATCAGCTCGCTGCTGTCTCAATTGCGCTAGGCAACATCAATCGCTACACCTCCCTCGCGTCCCCGCAACGCCCCACTTCCCACCATCGCAATCTCCAACGCCCTCAGCCCGTCGCGATGATCCACGGCAAAGGGCGCTCCAGCGCGGCACTGGTCGATATAGTGGGCTACCTCGGCCTTGTACGCCGGCCCGAAGCGCTCGATAAAAAACGGCACTTCCACACCGTAATCCCGCAGGGCGAATTCCCGTCGCTCGATTAAGCCCTGCCTCCCAAAGGCCTCCACTTCCACCGAGAGCGAGTCTTCACTAAAGGCCCCCACATGCACCAACCCCTCCGTCCCGTAAACCCAAGTCTCGTTGCGATATCCAGCCACGTGGTTGCGGCTCACCGTCACTTGACCGATCAGGTTCTCGGGAAAGTACATCTGCAAGAGAGCGTCATCGAAATCCTCTTTGACGTCCGTGTGCTGCTGGTTGTAAAGCAGGCTGCCAAAACCCGCTAGCCGCTCGGGCTGCTGCCCGCCGAGCCAGAGAATCTCGTCGATATTGTGCACCGCCATATCCGAGAGTATGCCAGAGCTATTGTACCCTTCGGGCGGCGGCACTGGATCTTCGAGAATCGAGACGATCTTGAACGGCGCGCCGATAGCGCCTTGATCCAACAGGGCTTTGGCCCACAGCAGCGGCGCGTCGAAGCGGCGCATAAAAGCCTGCATCAGCGCCGTGCGGCGAAAATCGTCGGCGTCTAGATAGGCGGCGAACTCCCGCGCTGTGGCCAGAGAATGCGTCAGCGGCTTTTCCATCAGGACGCGCCAGCCCGCGTCGATCAAGGTCTGGGCATCGCGGTGGTGGTTTTCAGTGCGCGAGGCAATGAACGCGCCGTCGGCTGCATCAGCCGCGACTAGTTCCTCTACGTCTTTGAAGACGCCAATCGCCGTTTCTTGGCCCGCCTGTAGCTGAGACGCCACCTCAGCGGCCAAGTCGCCGTAGCCATCTACTACGGCGGTCAGCGCGCAATCGCCTCGTTCGCTGGCCAGCTCTTGGACGTGCCGGGCGTGGAATGCGCCAATCCGGCCGACTCCTACGACCGCTATTCTAAAACGTTCCGCCATGGGCAAACCTCTGTGGTCAATCCTCAATGGTTACGGAAGAACCCGAAAATTTGATCAGCTTCTCATGCCGCCAGCGCCCGCAAATGGTCGCGGAAGCGAATGGTCTCCGCCAGCGTGTCACAGCCTTCATAGCCCTCCCCCCAGCAGTACTCCAGCTCGAGCCAACCGCGATAACCGCTCGTGCGCATGACCTCCAATATGCGCCCGAAATCCAAGGTGTTGCGCTCAAAGTTCGCTTGGCCGTTGCCCCGGCACGCCCCTCGGACGTGGAAGTGACTGGCGTATTGGATCAAGACCTCCACCTCGGATTCGGGGATGCCGCGCGGAACGAAATGGCTGTAGTCCAAAGTCAAGGTCAATCCCGGAACGTCTCGCACCAACCTGGTCGCCGACTTAGGATGGGAAGCCAGCGAGCCGATGTGAGGTTCGATCCCGTAGATGATGCGATGCTGGCGCGCCTGTTCCACCCGCCAGCTCAACTCGTCCACTGCCCGGGCCCAAGAGTCGCCGCGCTTTTCGTCGCGGAAGTGTACCCCAGGCAGCCCGCTAACGTGCTTGGAACCGCACTCAAGGGCGTACTCTAAGGTTTTGAGAAACCAATCGCGCGCTTTATTCCGACGCCTCTTTTGGGGATTGTTGATGGCGTAAGACTCAAAGTCCAGTGCTGTCTGCATGAACACGTCGGCAGCAACTAGGCCTCTAGCCTCTAGTTTCTTCCTCAGCCGTCGGGCCGAGCGCCGCACATTTTTGAATTCGCGCGATGGCTGCAAGTGAGAGCGATCTTCGAAAAGGCCGATATCCACCCCCTTGAGCTTCAACATTGCAATCAAGTCGAGAACGTGATTGTGGGGCAGAAGCGGAAAAGTGAAGTCGGCACAGGCCAATTTGAGTCTCATAACGCTTCCTCCTAAGGTTAGTCTGCATCTTCTAAAGTTCTCTTACCTCAACCAGCGAGTTGGTTGCGATGGGGCCAGCGACAATCTGTTCCCTCCCGGACGGCCAGCGCACGACGATCTGATCGACTACTTCGGCATCGCCCAGCCCGAAGTAGAGTGGATAGAGACTTTGGGAGAGGTAACCCGACTGTCCATCGTGGACTTTGGTATAAGTCTGGGTGCCAACTTGAACCTTCACCATGGCACCCAGCCCGCTGCGGTTCGATGTCGTGCCGATCAGCTCAACCTTGAGAAAAGATAGATTCTGCCTTTTAGCACTCAGATTGCTGATCAGCACAGTAGGCTCGGAATTAAAATCGTTGGTGACGATATCCAAGTCGCCGTCGTCGTCCAAGTCGAAGATCGCCGAAGATCGGCTTCCCAATGCGCCCCAGACCACAACAGTGCCGCTTCGGTCCTCACAGTGCCGGTGGTTGCGGTCTTTCCAGGCACAATCTAGTTCGAACCAAGGTTGGGCCGTGCGTCCGCCGCGCCTGGGCTCTACACCCAAGATGAATTCGCTGTCCAAGAATCTTTCGCTCCGGTTGTTCAACAGGACAGAGTTGACCCCATATCGGAACGGGTAATTCATGCTGGAGGCTATAAAAACGTCCTCGTACCCATCGGCATTGAGGTCGCCGACGCTGAATCCCCAAGGCCAGTAGTTCTCAGCGCCGATTTGGTCCGAAACTTCTTCGAAATGCCCGTCCCCTCTGTTCAGATAGAACGCATTGCCAAAGATGCTATTGCCGCCGCTGCGCAGGAACTCTTCAGACCATTGTATGCGAGATTTGAGTTTTTCGCGCTCGACTCCGATGTTTTCGCTCATGTCGGAATGCATGTCAGTGATATAGAGATCCATTTTGCCATCGTTGTTGTAATCGAAAACTTTGACTCCCATCGATCCCCAGGGGGTTTTGGGAAAAACCTCGCGGCTCTTGTCGACAAAATGTTTGCCCTCGACGTTTTCGTAGTACTGGTCGTGTCCCTGCATATTCAAAACGTATAGATCGGGCCAGCCGTCCTCGTTGACGTCGATGGGGCTGGCGGCACCCGACCAACTTTTGTCCTGCAAACCCACCTTTTCGCTGACGTCGACAAAGCGATTATCACCTTCGTTTTTGAAGAGGATGCTCGTTTCAGTGCGTTCGGGCTTGAGATGCCCGCTGAAGCCGTCGTTGAAGCCCGCATAGTACTTGTACGGGCTACTTTTTTTGCTGCCGCTAGAACGACTCGCCTTTTTAAGCTCGTCGGTAGTGTACTGGCCCACAACAGTGAGGAACACATCCAACAACCCATCGCCGTTGTAGTCAAAGAAGACCGCGGCAGAGGGATGTCCCTTATAGTCGAGGCCGGAGCCTTTGGAAATATCTTTAAATGTGCCGGTACCGTCGTTTTCAAATAGCATATTGCCCTGGCGCAGGACGGTCACGTAGAGGTCTGGATCACCGTCGTTGTCGATATCGGCGAAAGAGGCCGATACCCCAACCGATTTGGCCGCCACGCCCGCCCTCTGGGTAATATCCTCAAATTTGCCGCCTCCTATATTTCTCCACAGTTCGTTGTCGCCAACCTGGGTGACGAAATAGATATCGTAGAGGCCATCCCCGTCCACGTCGGCAATGGCTATCCCATTGCCGTGGTCGTAGTGATTCGGCCTGTAGCCCTTGCCCGAATCGGCAGTGATCCTGTTGCGGAAGCGAATAGCACTGTCTTCGAGCTGGTCGGAGAAGGCAAAGTCGCAAAAGACATCGGATTGTCCAACGGTCGCGAGTTGGGCCTGTCTGCGACTTTCCAGCCATGGAGGATCGATGATCTCCTCGGGAAAAGGCAACTGGAGTGGATCGGTTTGCTCGGTGGAAGTCGAAGGCTGGTCATCGCTATCGGTGGAGGGCCTATCACAGGATGCGATCAACAGCGCTCCGACGGTCGCGAAAATGGTTAGAACGACGAGCCCTACTTGTGTCGTTATCTGCCGTGTCACAATCCGCGTCTCCTATCTAAATTTTTAATCCCATTTGAGATGCATGACCGACCCGGGTACAAAAGAATGCGGCGTCGTTTTGAAGTCAAATAGACCGCCGGATTCGCATCGCCCGGAGGTATCATCACTCGGGCGCATTGCTCCCTTTGCGCAGCGCCTGCCGCAAGTTCTGCCGCAGGCGCACCAGCGGGCGCACTTCCCCGTAGCGGTCGACGTACTCGTCCACCACCTGCAGGCCGCTACTGTAATTGCCTTCCACCCCCATGAGGGAAGCCAAGCGATGGTAAGCCTCCCATCTGTCGGGCTCGACCTCGATGATCTGGCGGTAGAACTCGGCGGACCATGCGGAGTCCCTGTACTGCTTTGTCAACTCGTCCATCAAATCAATGAGATCGTCGTAAGTCGCGTCTCCACTATCACTGTAAGTATCTAACAGTTTTTGCACGGCGCGCTCGGCGTATTCAAAGGCCAACTGGTGCTGGCCCATCTGCTCCAAGTAGGTAGAGGCGCTGTAATGCGCATGCCAGACGAAAGGGATGCGCTGGCTGGCCCACGCTAGCAGCTGGGCCAGCGCCTCATCCATGCCCTTTTGCCGATAGAAATTGGCTAGCTGCATGACAGCGGCTTGGTAATTGAACAACAAGGGAGCGACTCCGGGATCGCTGGCCATCTCCCGTCCAAGGAGGTTGCGCCATTGAAAGACGCGATAGAAGTTGCGTTCCATCTCCTTCTGGTCGAGCCCTGGTTCGCGCTCCCTGACTAGTCGGTACGCCAGGCCGTTTAAAGATAGGTAGGGCGTCAGTCCGACTTGGTTTTCGACCGGTACTGCAACCGAAAAGAAAATGGGCCTTTGCCAGTCGTTCCACTCGACGATTTTCAGCACCGCGATATCCTGAACGCGAAGCATGCGGTGCTCGAAGGGTACCACTTCGATTGCCAGGCCCGCCAGTTCAATAGTTTTAGGCCCAGGCCAGTGGCGTAGACCCAGATCAACGGTCAGCACCGAATCGATATAAGTATCAGTGTAGCGAATGTCGATGGCGGGGAGACGCTGGCGCAGTTGTTTGAGGTACCAGCCGGTATTCAAAAGTCCCAAATGGACGACGCTCACATCCGGGCGAATGCCCTCCACTTCCTGCAGAAACCACAGCGGAAAGGTATCGTTATCCCCGTTGGTAAACAGGATGCTGTTTGGGGCGCACGACTGCAGCAGGTTATACCCATAATCGCGCCCCAAATAATCTCCCGTGCGGTCTACTTGATTATACAGCTTGACACCCATCCCCACCGGCAGCAGAACGCCGACACCTGCTAGGGCCATAAGCCAGCCGTTAGCAAGGCGCAAGCGCCGTCTCAAGGTCTCGACCAAGCCACTCCAACCCAGACCCATCCACAGGGCAAAAGCATAGAACATACCAACAAAGACGTAGTGGCGTTCCCGCGGTTGCGGATCGGACATGTTCAGGTAGGCAGACAGCCCAAAGCCCATGGTCGCAAAGAGTGCTAGGACGGCCAGAAAGCGCCGCCAGTCCCTGCGGGCCTGCCACAACAGGCCGCCCAGACCCAGCAGATAGGGCAGGACCGAGACGGCTACTGACTGCCGGGAAGGATCGGTGGCCCGGCGGAATTCTACTGTGCTTTCCCCCAGGGGAAATTGAAACTGCGCGAAAAAGTACTTCATCTGGAGGTGCCAAAACTGGTAGAGACGCGAAGCCTTGGCTTCCAACATGCCCGCCAGCAGACTCTCCGTGCCGTATTGCTCGCGGCCAAGAAATTTGATAAGGGCAGCCCAAGTTTCCGGGTCGTTCTCGTCAATAACCGGATTCAGTCCCGAGCGAATATAAAAGGTCGCATAGGTGGAATAACCTAGGCCGAAGAGCACCAGCGCGGCTATCAGCAGCCCGCACGAATACCTGTCGCGGTGGTAGAGATAATAGAGGCCAGCAGCTAGCACCAAAATTAGCACTGCCCCACCCGTCTTGCTCGGCCCCCATACCGCCATCGCGATCAGACCGCTTCCACCCAAGCCGAGTAGCACCCAAATCAGTCGCCGGAGGCTCGAATCGGCGCACCCGATCAGGATCAGGATCGCCGGAATGGTCAGCAGACAGAGAAGATGGACTCCACCACTCAGACCGAATATATATGCGATGAACAAGAGCCATTTGTAACTGTGCTTATCGAGCGGCCTGACCGACCAGCGCAGCGCCAACCAGACGCTCAGACAGACCAAAAAAATGGAACAGGCATAAACTTCGGCCTCAGTGGCGTTGAACCAGAATGTGTATGAACAAGCCAAAGAAAGGGCGGCGACCACTCCGCCAGCTAAGGCCGCCAACTGCTGGTCCTGGCCAGGAGACGGCGTCCCCTTGCTCTTGAGGGCACCTCGGGCAAGGAGCGTAGTAGTGGAGAAGACGCACCAGATTGCAGCGGCTGATACTAAGGGCGATATGAACACCACGCGCTGCTCCACCGAGCCAATGGGCAAAAGCGCAAAAAGCCGGCCCCAAAGGATGTAGAGAGGGGCTCCAGGAGGATGGGGTATGCCCAGCGTGTAGGCACAGGCGATGAATTCGCCGCTGTCCCACAGAGAGATAGTGGGAGCCATGGTCTTCAGGTAGAGGCCCAAGGCAATAATGAAGACCCCTGCCCCGACTATATTTTGGTATCGCATGTTGGAGTTGAAGCTAACGGCACTGGATGGAATTCAAGCAATCTCTGCCAGCCGCTACCAAGATCAACCCCAAAAAATAATGTTCCAGGTCATCCCTGTGAAGTGATCGACGATGAGGTAGAAGCCGGCCGGTGTGAAGTATCCCAAGATCATGCCCATAAAGAAGGGACGGGTTTTCCGATAGAGCCCCACTCCCCCGTACTTGAGAACTACAACCTTGATCAGCCAAGCCAAGAACATATTGAACCAGAGAGCGTCTATGATCCATATTGGCCCGATGGCATAACCCAAGGGATGTAATGGCCACCACACATAGAGCCAGCGCGCCACCATCAGCAGTGTCATAATCGTCGCCCCGATGGCGGTATTGATCCAGTTCCACACATACGGCTCCGTAGGTGTGCGGATCAATTTTTCCGCATAGCTGTATTCCCCCCCTCCCCAGATCCACAAGTTGATGGCCCCGTACTGATGGCCCAAGGTCATGATCATCCAGATCGCCGCGCCTAAGGACACAGCTAGGGCTAGGAGAATCACCCAGAACAGCGCCCGTTTCCCACCTCCCAACTCCTCGCCCAACCTGAGGCTGTTGGCGCACGATACCATGACGAAATTGCGCCCGGTGGTCCACAGGAATGTGGTCGCCAGCACGACTAGTCCTTGGGGCTCAATGACCGACGAACCCACCGCCGACACTAGGATGCCGGCCGGTACCACCGGTGGTTCGCCATCCGACAGGCCGCCTTCTGCCACAACCCGGGAGTATCCGAAGAGGACCACCATCCCTAAGAAGAGTATGGCCAATCCAAACACCATTGGCAGTCCTGCCAACCACAACCACCCCACCGCGATCACACTACTGGCCATCAGTGCGATCACCGCCCCTCGGTAGGAGAGGATTTCCCCGGAATCATCCACACTAGGATCTCCTAAGAAGGCTTTGCGCAAAACGCCTCTCAAGTGCCTGCGCGCCGACCACAGCCCCCCCAAAAACAACACTAGCATCGCTCCCATGGCCTGCTGGGCTAAGATTAGATTGTGCACCCCATGTCCAGCGGATTGTGTCTGGGGGCTGGTAATGCCCAGAATTCCGAAAATCCCCCGAACCCCGTAGGCCAACAAATTGAAAAACCACAGACTGAAGGCGATCTCGGTTTTGAGAAAGTAGAAAAAGCCAATAATGTTGAAACGCAGCAGCACGTACATATCGGCTACGCCGTGGAATATCGTCAATCTCAGATGGAGCGGATCTATCTTCTTGGCAATGGGTATAGTCTCTGGGAAGTAGTTGTAGAGTCCGTGCAGCGTGCCCCACAAGGCCGGGATGGCAAAGCCAGCCCACATCACCGGGTTTTTAAAAAAAGGGCTGACGCGTTCGCCATAACGGCCTTGCTCGGTCATGGCCAGGGATACCTGCATCAGCGGATAGATCAGGCGCTCGTGTTCGACCCACTGCCTGCGCATAACGATCATGAGGGAAATCATCACCAAGAACAAGGCCCAGACAAAGGGCAACCAAGCCAAAAACACCGGCCGCCAAGCCGCCCAGGGAATCGGCTCATTCCGGCCCCCACCCTCGTAGAACTTTTTGACGATATCAACATTGTGCACCATCAGCCAGTCGGGGATGTAGGGATGGATAAGTTCCCTCCACTCGTTTTCGGGCGTGGCGTAGTAATAGGGATAACTAATAGCGCTGAGGAATTTGCCGACAAAGAGCGTGGGAATCGGCGAGGCCATGACCATCATTATGTAGACGACCAGTAATTCCCCCCGGTTGAGGCCCGCTCGGGGATGGATCAGCTTGAGCAGGGGGTTTAAGATCAAAGTGAGGACAAACAACAGAAAGACGGCCCCAGGCATACTGGTCCCTAGGGCCATAAACGACCCGTGCAGGTACAAGGTCCCGTACGCCGCCCCGGCCGAGACAGAGAAGGCGCAAAAGCAGCCTACTGAGATTGCTCTGAATGTGAAAGGGGAAGGTGCTTTGGAGAATGAAGAGATCGCTGATCGGCCTAGCTGTGAAGGTGTGCACAAAGTTGCCGGCGGTAGGGCTTGTATTTCAGACTATTTCCCCCCGTCGCTTTTCCGTCGCCGACTGATAACAAGCCCCCAGCAGGACTATTATCGTCAAGTATACTAGTCGCCTAACCTTGTGTGCAAGTATCACTGATTCGGTCGGCCTGCCGGAGACCAGCTCCTAGGGGCAAATGCCGTGAAAAGGTGGAGGTGTACGCACCCCTATTCAAGAATACATAGTGCAATAATTTTGTTGACAGACCACTCAGATTATTAGAACATGTAAACTCAATAGGGATGGGAGGATGGACATAGTCCTCTCACTTTTTTGGGGGGTTGACATGCGAAAAACAATGAAGCCCCAACCGAAAAGGTTGGCTGTGGTGGCGATCACGGCAATCTGGATTGCGGCCATGTCGGGGATTAGCTGGGGAGAGGTGCGGCAGTGGAAGGTGGGAGAAGACGGCGAATCCTGGGCTTCGCAGGAGTTGGCTTCGACGGCTCTCGACTTTTCCCAGGCGGGAACTATCAAGAGCTTGGGATTTGATCTCCAGAACAATATCACCCAGCAGTTGAGCTGGATCAGCGCCCGCCCGATAGGATTTCTCGAAGAGCGTGCCCAAGCCCATGTCTGGGACAATACCACCTTGAGAGAGTCGCAACTGGTGATCGTAGATGGACAAGATACTACATCCACCGGAGATCGCTTCAAGGAATTCGGCGTTCAACAGAGTGGGAGAAGATTTGAATTCGATCTAGGAACCCGGATTCCGATAAACAGAATCCTCTTTTTTCCACGTCCGTTTGGCGTCGATGATCAAGGGCGACCTTATAGTGAGGACTTCATTCGGGGCTACAGTCTCTTCTCCAGCGACGGGCTAAGCTTTACTCAGGACAATAGACCGGATTACAGCCTCCTCCGGCAGGTGGAGTTCACTCGTGAGGACACGGCAGAGGTCTTGTTCCCGCTGCAGTTTATTCGCTTTATCCGCCTGCATGTAAACTCTCCGAATCCATTCGAAATCGCCGAATTTCAGCTTTTTGGTACCGGCTTCGCTCCCCAAGCCAGTTATACCTCCAAGATCATTGACTTGGGGGACGCGGCCAATTTCAGCCGGCTCGAATGGACGGTCGCGGGACTGCGTCAGGAGGGCACCGATCAGGTCGTGGTGGAAGACTCCGACACAGAAATCGCCATCCGGATGCGCACGGGGACGGACGACAATCCCCGAGTTTTTTTTCAGCTGGTAGATCGGTTTACCCGGGAGCGAGAGGTAGTGACAGAGGACGAATACAACAAGTTAAGTCAAAACGAACGGGGCGGGTTTCAGGACGACCAAGTCAACTGGAGTCTCTGGTCATCGCCCTTTACCTCCTCCGGACAGCGGATCACCCTGCCCAGTCCGCGTCGCTACTTTCAGTTCGAGATAGCCATGAAGAGTCAGTCCATTTTAGACGGCATACAGGTCTCTTCTCTGAGCGTGGAGCACTCTATTCCGCCGCTGGCCCAGCAATTAATCGGCGAGATCTCTGTGCTGGACGACCCCCGTCCTCCGCGCAGTGTGGCCGTCGTGCCAGTCGGTCAGTTCGTCACCTTTACCTATGATCTCATCGCCGATGTTGCAGGAACGGACATCGGCTTTGATGCCATCCGAATATTCACCCCCTCGTCGCAGCCAAAATTTGGGGAACTTTTCATAGGAAATCCACCTGAAAAGGTAGAACCCACCGAGATTATAGAGGAACTCGGCAGCCTGACCGTACTCTTCCCCTCTTCCCATCGGATAACCGGCCGAGACGTCCTGCAGATCATTTTTGACGCCCAGGTGTTTGTCCAGGGGAGCTTCTTGAACGCCGAGGTCTTCGATACCCAAAGCGAAGAGGTCCCTCAGAGAGTTTTGTCGGGCGATGCCAACCCCGACGTGACGACCAATACGCTGCGGGTGCTGACTGCAGCCGAGTCTGCTAGGGAGGTCCTGTCCTCTTTCGAGGTCACTCCGAGGGTGTTCTCGCCCAATGGGGATGCGATCAACGAAGAGGCTTTGATTGCGCTCACCCTTTCACAACTGGTAGTACCAGTAGAGGTGGAGGTGGCCATTTTCGATCTAGCAGGTCGGAGAGTGCGGACCTTGGCTGGGGAGGAGCG
>JAPOYQ010000174.1 GCA_026706505.1 Gemmatimonadota bacterium | reverse complement strand
CCGACGAGGACGAATATCGCCAGCTAACCCAAGTTGTTGCCGGTGAGGTCGAGCGGGTCAATCGCATCATTCAGCAGTTCTTAGAATTGGCCCGCCCGCCCGCGCTTGCCAAGACTCGTGTGGATCTAGCGTCGATCTTAGAGCGGGCGGCCGAGACGGTCGAGCCGCAAATGCTCGCCGCTGGGCTGCGGCTGGAGCGAGATTTTGCCGGTGTGGGCGAGGCCCAAGTCGATGCGGATCAACTACATCAGGCGTTGCTCAACTTGCTGGTCAATGCGGTGGAAGCCACGGACGAAGGACACATCCGGCTAGAGGCCCGGTCTCTGCCCGAGGAATGGGTGGAGATCGGCGTGGCTGACACTGGCTCGGGCATTCCGGCCGAAGATGCCGAGCGGGTATTCGACCTATATTTTACGACCAAGGCCGCGGGCGCGGGATTGGGTTTGAGCTTGGTGCATCGCATCGTCGCAGAGCACGGGGGGCGCGTTGAAGTGCAGAGTAATCGCGGCGCGGGCGCGCGATTTGTCATTCTACTGCCAAGGGGATTTTGAAATGGCTGGAGAGACCATTCTGATCATTGACGACGAAGCCGCACAGCGCGAGGCCGTGGGCGGCTATTTGCGCAAGCGGGGTTTTGTGGTCTTACAAGCCGCTGACGGACGAGAGGGATTGACTGTATTGCAGGATCAAGTGGTCGATCTGATCATCACGGATTTGCGGATGCCGGAGCTGGACGGGATGGGCGTGCTCGCCGCCGCCCGCGAAATCAACCCCGCTATCGGGGTGGTGATGGCGACGGCTTTTGGAACGGTCGATGGGGCCGTTGACGCCATGCAGGAAGGGGCGTTCTACTATCTGCAAAAGCCAATTGATCTCGATGTGCTCGACCGGATCGTCGATCGCTCCTTGGAGCAGCGGCACCGCATCTCGGAAAACGAACTTCTCCGCGAGCAGATCGGCGAGCGGGCGTCATTTGGCGGCATTATGGGCTGCTCGCCAGCCATAGAAGAGGCCCTCAACGTGGTGGCACGGGCCGCGCCGAGCCGGGCGACTGTGCTGCTGCGCGGAGAGTCGGGCACTGGCAAGGAGCTGATGGCGCGCGCGGTACACGAAGCAAGCCCCCGCGCCGACCATCCCTTTGTCGCTGTCAACTGCGCCGCCCTCAACAAGGGCTTGATCGAGAGCGAGTTGTTCGGGCACGAAAAAGGTGCCTTTACCGGGGCAGATGCCCGGCGCGCGGGCCGCTTTGAGCAGGCCGACGGCGGCACCCTGTTCCTCGACGAATTGGCCGAAATTCCCCTCGATGTGCAGGTCAAGCTTTTGCGCGTCTTGCAGGAGCGCAAGATCGAGCGCGTCGGCAGCGGCGTTGAGGTCGAGGTTGATGTGCGGCTAATTGGGGCGACGAATCGAGATTTGGAGACGCTGGTCGCACAAGGGGCATTCCGCGAGGATTTGTTTTACCGGCTCAATGTCGTCGCGGTGGAGTTGCCGCCGTTGCGACAGCGCAAAAGCGATATTCCGCTGCTCGCCGACCATTTTCTCGCCCGCTACGCCGAGGAAAATGGCAAGGCTATTGGCGAGGTTTCCAAAGAGGCGTTGGATCTGCTGACGCGCTACGCATATCCCGGCAATGTGCGCGAGTTGCAAAACATCGTCGAGCGCGCAGTGGTCATGGCTCGTGGTGAGGTGGTGACGCGAGCGGACTTGCCGGTCGAAGTACAAAAAGCAGTGCCCGCGCCGGTTGCAGACACCTTGACCGCGCAAGTGGAGGAATTGGAAAAGACGGCCATTACCCAAGCCTTGGAGCGGTCCGGTGGTGTTCAGAGCCGCGCTGCCGAACTGCTGGGGCTGACCGAGCGCAATCTGCGCTACAAGCTGAAGAAGTACGGATTAAAGTAGGGGGCGGTTTACAAACCGCCCCTACACAATTCGACCACCCTCTTCAAAAGCCGAACTGGATGCCCGCAGAGTACGCATGGGCGTCTGCGTCGTAGAAAGCGTCGTTGGACGCAACCGCGCGGTAGAGCCACTCCAATTCGAGGGCTATTTCTTGGAACGAGGTGCTGTCTAGGTAGAATGCGCGCGCTAGCCCCAAGCGCGCGGTGCGGCGCGTTTCCGTGGTGGATTCCCCCGTGAAAACTCCGGCGAGATCGTAGGCCGGCCTCTGGCTATAGAAGCGGCTTTCGCGATGGAAGGAGGCCGCTAGCTCGCAATTTAACGGAGCCAAGTACTTCAGGGTAGCACTCCATTGATCCCCACCATAGCTGTAGCGGTCTTCAAAGAGTTCGTCTGGATCGTACCAGTACGCCTTGGATTGCGCCTTATAAAGTTCATCTGGATCGTACCATTTCGCCTTGGTCTTGTAAGGGTCGTCAAAGAGTTTGTTCGGGTCGTACCAGAACCAATCAGCATAGCGGCTCTGGCCGGCGAGGATGCCTTGGTGGTGCCATGCTAGCTGTAACCCAAGGTTGGGACCAAGTGATTGAGCGGCTTTGACGCGGGTGCCCCATAGGAGCGGATTGCGGCTGGGCTGGGCTGTTTCTTGTAAATAGGACTTAAGGCCCAATTCGCCGTTAAGCTGCAAAGTGGTGCGAGTGGGCAGGTAGTGGGTTAGCTGAGCGTCGAGATGCTGTTCGCGGTAGCTGTAGTCAGCGGCGTTGAGAAAGTTTTGGTAGCTGAAGGTATAGTCTAGGCGAGTGATAAGCGCTGGGTGCAGATACGGTTCGAAGCTGGCGAAGGCCCGGCCAGCGGCAAAGTCGCGGTAGTCGTAGAGCGGGCGGTCCAAGCGCAGGCTCAGTGAGACATCAGAAAAGAACAGGCCCACCGCTCCCAAGGGGCGCGCATAGCTTGCGCCAAAGCTGTGCAAATGGTTGAAGAGGTCGGCGTTTTTGCTGAATACGTTGGCGTTGCCCGAGTAGTACAAGCTCAAGTCGGCGTCGAGTTGGTAGTCGAAGTCGATATAGGCCGACTGCATCAGATCGTCGCGCTGGCTGGCCGTGAGGAAAACATTGTCCGTATAGGTAGTGTACAGGTCGGCGTTGAGGGCGACTTGAGCTTCTGCTACGGAAATCAGCGCGACTAGACAGGCCGGTAGATATCTCATTTGCCCCCCTTCTTCTTGGGCTGTTTGGGATCGCCTTTTTTGAGATGCGGAGGTACGCGGCGGCGTTTGAGGCGTTTTTTGGTGAGGTCTTGTACGCGCTCGTCCGGGTGCCTCAGGAGGCGGCGCAACAGGCGGGCGTCGTCAATGCCGTCGCCGTCCTCGTCCAAGAAGAAGTCCATCCGCCGTTTTTGAGCGTGCAGTCGCTGGTGCAGCCGCTTGAGCGGGTCGTGCATGCCGTCGCCATCGGCGTCGCGGAATTGCTTGACTTGGTGCCGGCGCTCTTCAAAGACGCGGCCAAAGCGATAGCCCAGCAGCCCGTACGGGCCGTACTTTGCACCGGTGATGTCGTTTAATCGGTCGCCATTGAAATCGACGACATTGTCGATGAAGCCGTCTCCGTCTTGGTCTCGGAAGCGGCCGTCGAGGTCGTTTACGCCGTCTCCGTCTTGGTCTCGGAAGCGGTCGTTTATGCCGTCTTCATCTTCGTCTAAAAAAGGGAAGTGGTGGGGATAAGGCTGGCCGTTGAGGTCGTTTACGCCGTCTCCGTCTTGATCGCGGAAGCGGTCGTTTATGCCGTCGCGGTCGGCATCGACATAGCCGACAATGGGCGCAGGGGACGCACTTTTCTCTGGCGGCCCGGATTGGGCGTGAACGGAACAGGCCAGCAGGGCGCTGGCGACGATAGCGATGACGACCATGTTTTCCTCAGTGTTCGCAAGCAACAGACCGCGCACGGAAACTGCCGAGCGCCGTCTGTTGCTTTTGACGTTCTACTGGCCGAAGGAGTCCTTGACGCGGCCCCAACTCGTCTCCTCGACTGCTGCAACTTTGCCCGCAGCCGCAGCCTCGCTCGTCTCTTCTTCTTCGCTGCCCTTCCAATGGCTGCCGCGATTGGTCCTGATTTCTTCGAGCGTTGCGAGTTGGTCGGCGGTCAGAATAGCCTCAAAATCGGTCCAGTACTCTTCGCGGAGGGCTTTTCTCTGCTCGTTTAGAGCCTCTATGAGGGTTTGGATCTGCGTCTGCTGATCTTCGGTCAAGCCGAGTTGTTCGACCAGTGAGTTCCCGTGCTTTCCCCGTTTGCCGTGCTGGCCGCGATTGGCCTTGCGTTCTTCGAGGATTTGGACCTGTTCGTCGGTTAGGATGGCCTCAAAGCTGGTGCGGAATTCTTCTTTAGTCAGGTCCTGGTCTTTGAGTTCTTGGATCTGCGTCTTTTGGTCTTCGGTCAGGCCGAGGCCGGGTCGGTCAGGTCGATTGGCCTTGCGTTCTTCGAGGGTTTGGATCTGTTCATCGGTTAGGATGGCCTCAAAGCTGGTGCGGAATTCTTCTTTGGTGAGGTCCTGGTCTTTGAGGTCCTCGATCTGCTCCCACTGCTCGTCGGTCAAGCCGAGCGGGTTCTTGAGTTCTTCGAGGGTTTCCTGCTGCTCGTCGGTTAGAATGGCCTCGAAGTCGGTGCGATACTGTTCGCCGAGAGCCTGCCCCTGCTCGCGGATGTCCTCTTTGAGAGTCTGGAGCTGGGCTTGCTGGTCTTCGGTCAGGCCGAGTTGCTCGACCAACGAACCCTTGTGCCCGCTTTTCTTACCGTATCCGTGGAATCCCCGCTTGCCTCCCCAGCCTTTTGCCGAGGTGTCCATAGCCGCCGCGGCTATCAACAGTAGCGCGGCTGCGATGACCCATGTTGTCTTCACGATGCTCCTCCTTGCATGAGATGAGTGTGATGCTCAACGTGCACTGTCGAGTCGCACTGTATTAGAGCAACATGTGTGCCAAGTTAGAAAATTTTTTACCAAAAATGCCGTTTTACAGTGGGAAAAGCCCCGCGGCGTTGCAAAGACTTGGTGCGGCGAATTCGACCATTTGGTCGAAATGGGCAATCGTTTATGTAGAATAATTTATTGTTTTTGTTTGACTTATAACGCATTCGACCAAAGCCAGCAATTCGACCAAATGGTCGCCAGCGAGGCAACCCTCACCACACCTTATCCGCGTCCGAACACCTTCGATGGCAGATACGTAGCCAACTCCGGCACGAACCACAGCCCCGCTAACAGCAGCACCTGAATCGCGATAAAGGGCACGACTCCCCGGTATATCTGCGGCGTGCTGATTTCAGGAGGAGCGACGCCGCGCAAATAAAAGAGCGAGAAGCCAAAGGGAGGCGTGAGAAAAGAGGTCTGCAAATTCAGGGCGATCATCACGCCCAACCACACGGGATCTAGGCCCATCGTCAAGAGGATCGGGCCGACGATGGGGACGACGACGAAGATGATCTCGAAAAAGTCGAGAAAGAAGCCGAGCAAAAACATCACGGCCATCACTAACACGAAAGAGCCGAGCACGCCGCCGGTTGCCTCATGGGTCAGAAATGCCTCGACTGCTTCGTCGCCTCCGTAGCCGCGAAAGACCAGCGAAAACACGCTCGCGCCGATGAGGATGATAAAGACCATGGCGTTGATTTCGGTGGTGGTGCGCATGACTTCTTTGAGCGTGGCGCGGTTGAAATGTCCTTTGGCTAGCGACAAGAGCATGGCACCGACCGCGCCGACCGAAGCCGCCTCGGTCGGCGTGGCCACCCCGAAGAGGATAGAGCCGAGCACCCCACAGATGAGGACTAGGGGCGGGACGAGGGCCGCGCCGAGGCGGCGGAGGAAGGCCGCACTGAGAATTTGCGCGCGCTCTTCGGCTGGAACAGCCGGCACGGTGGACGGCTTGAGGAGGCCGAGGCCGATTATATAGAGAATATAGAGGCCCATCAGCACGAAGCCGGGCACGACCGCGCCCATAAAGAGGTCGCCGACCGACACGGAGACCGGGGCGAAATTGCCCATTTTGAGTTGTGCTTGTTGGTACGCCGAGGACACTACGTCGCCGAGGATGACCAGCACAATGCTGGGCGGGATGATCTGGCCCAGCGTCCCCTAAGCGCAGATGATGCCGGTGGAAACCGCTGGGGAGTACGCGCGTTTGAGCATGGCCGGCAGTGAGATGAGCCCCATGGTGACGACCGTCGCGCCGACGATGCCGGTGGAAGCCGCCAACAGGCCTCCGACGAGGCAAACCGAAATCCCCAGTCCGCCGCCCAAGCTGCCGCAGAGCTGGGCCATGGTTTCGAGTAGGTCCTCGGCGATTTTCGAGCGCTCTAGTACGACTCCCATAAAGACGAACAGCGGCACGGCCATCAGGGTCTCGTTGGACATGATGCCGTAGATGCGGGCCGGCAAAGCCGAGAGAAAGGCCGCGTCAAAGTCTCCGGTGAGGACGCCGAGGCCGGCAAAGCCAAGGGCCGTACCCGCGAGGCAAAAGGCCACTGGGAAGCCGGATAGCAGCACCGCGAAGGTGCAGAGGAACATGGCCAGCGGCGCGAATTCGCTCATTGGGTGCGGAGGGTTTGCACGCTGTGGCGAATGATGGCTAGGGCTTGCAAAAACAGCAGCACAAAGCACAGGGGAATAGCGGTTTTGAGCAGATAGACTGCCTCTAGGCCGCCGCCGTCTTGGGAGCCTTCGAACACAGCCCAAGAGTCGGCGACAAAAGGCAGCGACTGGTAGAACAGCACTGCGCAGCAGGGAATCAGCAGCAGTGCGCTACCCAAGAGATTGACTAGGGCCTTGCGCCGGTCGTCCATGGGCCGGTAGAGGATATCGACGCGGACGTGCTCGTCGCGCGAGAGGGTGTAACTGGCTGCGAGGAGGAAGGTAAAGGCGTGCATGTACAGGGCTATTTCCTGCATCCAGACCCAGCCGCGTTCAAAGAGGTAGCGCAAGATTACGATGACAAAAGTCACCAAGACCATGCCCAGCGTCAGCCAAGGCACGGTGTGGACGATGAAGCGGTTGAGGCGTTCCATGCGGGCGCTAGCCAAAGGTCAGAGCGCGGGCCTGAGTATAGGCTTCCTCGGAGATGCGCGTGTACGCGATGGAGTTTTTGCGGAAGGCGTCAAACGAGCTATAGACCCGGCTGGAAAAGGGGTCTTGGCCCGCGATCTCGGCGACGACTTCGGCGGACACTTTACCGATTTGGGCCAAGAGCTCGTCGGAAAAGCGCCGGAGCTGGACGCCGTGTTCGTCGACGAGCGTCTTGAGGGCGTAGCTGTTGCGCGCGGTGAACTCGCTGAGCATGTCGTCGTTGGCTGCTTGGCAGGCATATTTGACGACGGCTTGGAGGTCTGCGGGAAGGGCTTCCAAGGCCTGTTTGTTGACCATGCACTCTAACGCGGTCCCCGGCTCGTGCCAGCCCGGCCAGTAGTAGTATTGGGCGGCTTGGTGTAGCCCAAAGGCGAGATCGTTATACGGGCCAACCCATTCAGTGGCGTCGATGGCACCGGTCTTGAGGGCTTGGAAGATCTCGCCGCCGGGCAGGGCTTTGACCGTGACTTCGAGGCGGCGCAGGACCTCGCCGCCCAAGCCCGGCATCCGCATGACTAAACCGGAGAAGTCGGAGAGAGTATTGATTTCTCGGTTGAACCAACCGCCCATCTGCACGCCCGTGTTGCCAACGGGAAAGGCCCGGAGGTTGAAGGGGGCGTAGAGTTCGTCCCACAGGCTCTGGCCGCCGCCATAGCGCAGCCAGCCGTTGATCTCGGCCGCGTTTAGCCCAAAGGGAACGGCCGAGAAAAACTGGGTCGCTTCGTGCTTGCCCTTCCAGTAGTAAGCGGCTCCGTGGCCCATCTCGGCGGTGCCGCCGGAGACCGCGTCGAATACGCCCGAGGCTGGTACCAACTCTCCCGCGCCGTACACCTTGACGTGCAGACGTCCATCGGACAGGGCCTCAATGCTGTGGGCGAGGTTGTTGGCCCCGGTGCCCAAGGCTGGAAAATCCTTAGGCCATGTGGTGACCATCTTCCATTTGAAGCGCTGTTGGGATTGGACCGCAGGGGCCGCTTGCTGTTGGGTTTGGCCACAGGCGGCCAAGCTGCCGGCCGCAATGAGCGGGGCGCTTTGCAGAAAGGAGCGGCGCGAGCGTTGTGTAGAATGTTGCATGGAACCTCAGCTTTTATTGATCAGATGACAGGAGCCGTCGTCTTGGCCGACGATCACGAGATGAGTCATTGCGAGGAAAAGGCCGTTTTCCACAACCCCGGGCAAGGCGTTGAGCCAGCACTCGGTGGCGCGGGCGTCGTCAATCCCCTCGGGAAAGCGAGCGTCGATGATGTAGTTGCCGTTGTCGGTGACAAACGGGGTGTCCGGTGCGTGCAAGCGCAAGGCTGGGACGAGGCCCCGCTCTTTGAGACGCCGGGCGATGAGGGGATGAGACCAAGGAACGACCTCGACCGGCAGCGGGGACTTGGTGCCGAGCCGGTCGACTAGCTTGGATGGATCGGCGACAATGATTTGGTGTGTGGTGATGGAGGCGACGATTTTCTCGCGCAGGAGCGCGCCGCCTAGGCCCTTGATTAAGTCGAGGTTGGGATCGACCTCATCGGCCCCGTCGATGGTCAAATCGACGCTGGACACCTCGGCGAGCGTCGTCAGTTCAATGTCAAGGGAGTGGGCCAAGTCGGCCGAGGCCTCCGAGGTGGGGATGGCCTTGACTGTTAGCCCGGTCGCGACGCGCTCCCCGAGGGCGCGGATGGCCCACTCAGTGGTCGAGCCAGTGCCCAACCCCACGGTCATCCCGGCTTCGATGTACTCGGTGGCGCGACGGCCGGCGGCTTCTTTCGGCGTCATGTCGTCTATCAACTTTATAGGCGCGTACAGTAGTGGATCTGGCGGGCGACTTCCTCAAAGCCGAGGCTGGGATACAAATGCGCGCCGATGGGGTTTTGCGCCAGCGTCTCTATCTTGGCGCACTCCATACCAGCGGTGCGCAGATGCGCTAAGCCATGCTCCAGGAGTTGGCGACCCACGCCCTTGCCTTGGCAATGCGGCAGGACGGCGAGGTTGGGAATCCCGCCGATTTTGCTCTCGCGGTCGATGCGGGTGGTGATGTAGCCGACGACTTCGCCGTCTTCCTCCCACACAAAGACGCCGCTCGCCCGCTCGTCGGCTACGTCGTCGTCAATGTGGCGCAGCTTGCGAAACTGCCAGTCGCGTCCGCCGATGGGCCCGAATCGCTGCTCGATGTTGTGGTCAATGGATACGCCGGGGAAGCAGACGGCCGTGATGTGTTTGAGCGCGGGCAAGTCCGCTGGGCGGTAGGGGCGAATCACAGAGGTTAGCTTCCAGTGGATACGGAGATCTGCAACAGCTCCGGATCCGGGGCGGTCTCGCGCCCGGCTAGCAACTCATCGGCCCGCTTCTTGGCCTCCTCCATTTTGGGCTGTCGGACGCCTCGGTAGCCGCGCACCTCTTCAGGCAGGGACAAGATTTGCACCCAAGTGCGGTACTCGTCTGCGGAATGCGGAGAAAAGTCGGCGATCAGGTTTTCGTACCAAGCGGCGAAGTCGCGCTCTTCGCGGTGCCACCACGAGTCGCAGAGCCGGCGGAGGAACTTCATGCGGGCGATCAACTTCAGCGTCCTATCGCCCAGCTTGAGATCCGGGCGGAAGTCGCGGCCAAAGAGGCGCAGGTGCGGCCGGTTCAGATGGCGGTAGCGGATGCGGTCGCCACGGCTCGGATCGATGTTGTAGCGGCGGCGGTCGCGGCGGTATTTCTCCTCGCAGGTGAGCAGATGGGCCACGTAGATCTCGTCCTTGATGGCGAGGACCTTGGCGAGTTGGTAGATGACCGCGCGAGTGGCTGCAAAGTCGAACTCGGGCCCGTCCTTGGCCTGCACGGCGAGCACTTGGTGGATGTAGCGGTCGGCGTAATCAAGGTTTTCGTACTGGATCAGGTCGTACACCCGCAGTGCAAAGTGCCGCCGCGCCGTGGCGACGGGCGTATCGCGGATGCGGTTGCGGTAGGCCTCGGCGACGCGCTTGCCCTTCTTCTTGGCCAACAGCGCAGTTTTGTCGGCGACGAGCTCGGCGTAGCTAAGTGGTTCTTCGTCGACCGGGAAATGGTTTGGATCGAGCGCTAGGTACCGACCCATGTTAAAGGCTTTTAGATTGGTCTCTAGGTCGCGGCGCACGGCCTGTCCGATGGCCCAGAGCAAGGTATCTAGGTCTAGGGAGAGCAGCCCGCGCTGGAAGGCTACGCCGAGCATCATGATGTTGGCGTAGAGTTTGTTGCCCAAGTAGTGCTCGCAGATGCGGAACAGATTCGCGCCAAAGTACGCGTCTGGCTGGGTCTGTTGGTGGATCAGATCTACTTGATCTTCCGCTGAGAAATCCTCTTGGCCGATGAGGGTGTCGATCGTGGGGGTCTTAGCGGTGTTGACGATGGCGGCGGTGCGCTCTGGGTGGGCGATGCGGTAGCGGCCTTCGGGTTCGAGGCCGCGCGCCGCTTCGAGTATGTCGAGCCCGAGGAGCAAGTCGGCCTTGCCGCAGGGAATTAGCGGGGAGACCGGGGTGCCCTTGGGTGAGTAGCTCAAGTGCGAATAAACCGAGCCGTTGCGGATGGCCAGCCCCTTCTTGTTGGTCAGTCGCACTTCGTATCCCTGCCGTACCCCAGCTTGCGCCAGCACCGAGGCCACCACGTTGACGCCCATGCCGCCGACCCCGGCTATGTAGGTGTACCAAATGTCGGTTAGAGGACGCTGGGGGGGCACGGGCAACTGGCCGACGTCAATAGGTGGGGTCTCGACGGTGGGTGGAGCTTTGCGATGGACGGTGATTTCCTCAAAAGATGGACAGGTTTTGTCGCCATCGCCGACTTCGACCCGGGTGCAGGCACCATCGGTAACGCAGGAGGAAGGGTCGATGGCGATCTTAGGGCCGTACTCGGTGGCGGACGAGACCGTCAGGCCGCTGCAGCCGGTCGCTTGGGTGCATTCGAGGCAGTACTCGCAGACGTCTTCGCTGATGTTGATGTGCTTTTCGACCGGCAGGAAACCGTGCTCTTTGGCAATCGCGCTCTGGCGCGCCCGCTCGCGGCGGTGGTAGGTGATGCCGCATTCCTTGTCGGCGATGATGATTTTGACGCCGTCGCGGAGCAAGGTTTTGCGGACGAGGGCGTCGTAGTCTTGGCGTTGGGATGGGTCCATGCGGGCGATAAAGGTCGACGAGTCGCCCGCTAGGCCAGTGACGGCCTTTTCTATGTCTTGGGCGAAGGTCGGTTTGCCCAAGATATCGACGTCCACGCCTGGGGTGGGCTGGTGCCCGGTCATGGCCGTGGTCTTGTTGTCGAGGATGACGTAGGTGATGTCTTGGCCGTTTTTGATGGAGTCGGAAATGGCGATCATGCCGGTGTGGAAGAAGGTCGAATCTCCCATGAAGACGAGTTGTTTGTTGTCGATAAAGGGATCGATGCCCGCGCCGGTGCCGCCGCCTAGGCCCATGCCGGACAGATTGTGCATCAGCTCGGAAAACGGCGCGTATTTGAGCATGGAATAGCAGCCGATGTCGCCGTGGAAGACCAAATCTACCGGGGCTTGGCCCTCGGGCGGTGCAGCTAGGTCGGCCGCGGCTTTCTTGAGCACGCTGGCCGAGTCGCGGTGTGGGCACCCCGGGCAGAAGGAGGGCGCGCGCGGTGGCACGGTCGTGGGGGAGTTGACAGGGGCCAAGGAGTTGAGTTCGGCCTGTAGTTTCTCGCGGTCGATGGGTAGCTCGGCGTCTAGCGCAACGAAGAGGCGCGCTAGGGTTTGGACGATGAGCGAGGGGTGCAGGCCCTGGATATCGGGAAAGCCCGGGGTATTGCCTGGGAAGCGCTTGCCCCACAGTGCGGCACCGAGTTCTCTTTGCCGCGTCAACTCGGCGGCGATTTGCGGCTCGATAAAGGGCCGCTTTTCCTCGACCACGCAGAAAGTTTGCGCGCAATCGGCAAAGCGCGAGATCATGTGGGGATCGACCGGGTAGGTAATGCCCAGCTTGAGGATGGGGAAATGCCCGGTTAGCCCGAGGATGTGCAGAGCGTGTTCGAGGTAGCTATAAGCCAAGCCAGAGGTGATAAAGCCCAGCGGCTTGGGAGCCGCGTTCGGAGGATAGAGGATTTGGTTGAGGCCCGCCTCCCGCGCTAGCTGCCACAGGCGGGGATAGCGCTGGTGGACGACTTCGCGCTCTTTGTGCGCGGTGGCCGGTGGGATGATGACGCGGTCGTCAGAGCAAATGGTGCTGGTGTCCAGCGCGATGCGCTGCTTGCGGTTGAGGGCGGCAAAGCGGTTGGGATAGACAGTGACGCTGCCGCCGCCGTCGGCTTGGTTGGAGGTGACTAGGTAGGTCAGATAGAGACCTGAGCGGCGCGACAGTTCAAAGCCGTGCCCGATCCAGTCTTTGATCTCCTGAAAGGTCGCGGGTTCGAGGACCGGCATGTAGAGATGCTGGGACAGAAAGCGCGAGTCAGCCGGTACTTGGGTTCCCTCAGACCAAGTGTCGTCGCCCACGGCGACTAGGGCACCCCCGCTGGGCGAAGCACCGACCATGTTGCCGAGGGCCAATCCGTCGGCCGCCACGTGCAGGCCGACGCTCTTCATCACGGCCAAAGCGCGAATGTCCTCCATCTGCGAGCCGTTGAGGCGGGCCGCAGCGAGGGCTTCGTTGTTGGCGATCTGCGCGACGATGCCGTGTTCGTTAAAGAGGTCCTTGTTGTTTTCGAGGGTCTCGAAAAGCTCGGCCAAGGGCGAGCCGGGGTACCCGGTAATGACGCCGACTTGGCTTTCTAAGGCACCTTTGACGATCAGCTCGTTGCCGGTGTAAATGCCCGTGCCTTGTTCGAGTGAGAAGCGGGGATCCATAGTCCTATCTGAGGAGATTGAGATTGAACGAAAACATAGTACGAGGTCTGAGGCGGTTGTCAAGTCGGCCTGGCAGCCTCACGCTTCGGCATCGAGCCAATAGCGCTGGTATTCCTCTACGAAAGTAAGGCTTTGTAGATCGTCCATGCGGTCTAAGAAGAGCACGCCGTCGAGATGGTCGATTTCGTGCTGGAGGACGCGGGCAAAAATCCCCTCTGCTTCCAGTTCCACCGCTTGACCCTCGCGGTCGTAGCCCTGGACCTCCACGGTTGCCGAGCGCGGGACGACACCGCGCAATTGGGGAATGCTCAAGCAACCTTCCCAGGCGTCTAGGCGCTCCGGCGACAGGGTGGTAAACTGCGGATTGAAGAGCACGGTTAGCGGAATGGCGGCCTCGTCTTGAGGATCGGCTGCGGGGTCGCCGAGGACGATCAGCCGCAAGGATTCAAAGACTTGCGGCGCGGCCAAGCCAATGCCCTCGTAGTCGATCATGGTCTCGATCATGTCGTCGATCAAGCGTTGCATCGGGGGACTTTGCATCTGGGTAGGGGGGATTTCTGCGGCGCGTTGGCGCAGCACCGGATGCCCCATCCGCGACACTTTGCGAATGGCCATGATGTTACGGCGCTTGGGGAGGAGTCGCCGAGAGACAGCAGCGGAAGCCCACTAAATCGAGGCGGTAGTCGGCATCGAGGAATCGCCCGTAGCGGGCGTCGGCCCGAGCTAGGTTGACGTTGTGGAAGAAGGAGCCGCCGCGTACGATCCGCCAGCGGTCGGAGCGCGAGTACCAAGACGCGGTCCACTCCCAGACATTGCCGATCATGTCATAGACCCCGTAGTCGTTGGTGCAGCGTTCATATGTGCCGCTGGGCGCTAGACCCGGTCCGCGCTGCCAGATTCCATCGACGGCAAAGCGCGTATTGCAGCGTCCCGGCTCGAAATTCTCGCCATAGGAGTACGCGAAGTTCTGTGGCCCTGTGCAGGCTTTCTGCCATTCCTGTTCGGTGCACAGCCGCTTGCCCTGTGCTGCACAGAGCGACTCCGCTTCGCTCCAGGTGACGTCGACTTTGGGGAGAGTGCCGCGCTGGTTGGGGTACTCGTAGATGTCGATGTAGAAGTCTGGCCCGATCCATACCATGCCTTCCACGTCGGCTGTGGCCAGCGCTGGCAGGACGAGCAACAGACAGAGGGCTAAGAGTTTATTCATAACTACTCACTCCGCGAATTGCACTACGCCAAAGCGGTCGGGGTGGTGAAAGCCGCGCTGGTAGGTCTCGCTCCAAGCCGTGTACTCGGTCTGCTCGTGGTAGTGCTGATGGAGCGGGTCCGAGTCTGGAAGGTCGTTTAGACGGCTTTTCAGATTGCGCCCGCCCTTGCGTTCGATGCGGTAGAGGTTGAGCCGCCAGACATCGCCTGCCGTCGGGCGCGCACCGCCTGTGACGCTATCTGCCATAGCGGCCCAGGGAATGGCGATTTCCGCGGTCCAGCCCCAGTCGAGCGCGAGCGAGTCGTTCACTGTGCCGTGAGCTCGGACCGCTGTTTTAAGTCCGGCAATATCCCAGTCTTTGGACGAGTGCCACTCGGGCGACACCGAGTAGATCAGCAAATCGACGACCGCATTGAGCGGATTGACCTCCAGCTCTAGGTAGCGCTTGCCGTCGCCGTCGGGGTCGATAAAGACCTCCACGACTTCCTCGCTCCACATCGGATCGTCTTCTTGGTCGTAGATAGCCCACATGTCCGCATCTTGACAGACGAAGGCAAAGTAAAAGTAGTCGCCATCCCACAGCATCTTCGCCCGCGTGGGAAAGAGCACTTCGTCGTAATCGTTGAGGATGCGCTCAAAGCGGTTGATTTGATGCGCTCTCTCCCACGAGAACTCATCCAGTTTGCCATCGACGACGACCGGCTCGAGGGCGCGTTGGACTGCGTACTGCGCCTGCAGACCTACTTCGGCGGACGCTGCGAGTGGGAGGATGGCGAGCATCAGAATCGTCAATAAGCGCATACATTTCTCCTTGTATTTTAGGAGGCTGAATATACGAAAATCGCGCGAGCTTACCAAAAATGTCAAAGAGGCGATGCCAAGCTGGCACCGCCCCTTTGTGTCGATTGTAGATAGTTAATATTACACGTCGTAGTAGAGTGCGAACTCATAGGGATGAGGCCGCAAGCGGATGGCA
>JAPOYQ010000149.1 GCA_026706505.1 Gemmatimonadota bacterium | reverse complement strand
CGATGCTGGATGCATCTCACAAGGTCGATCGGGCGCTGCGGGGAGCGGCGGTTGCCCTCGGCTGTTCGGTTGAAATCGAAACTGTGCCCGGGTACCTACCGCTGTGCAATGATCCCGACTTAGGGGAGCTTTTCAAGGACAATGCCGCGCGAATTTTCGGCCCCGATCAGTACCGGGATTACCCCCACGGCGGCGGCTCCACCGACGCTGGCGACCTCAGTCAGATCATGCCCGTACTACACCCAGCCATGACCGGAGCCAGCGGCGTGGTCCATGGGCCTGATTGGGGGATTGCCGACCCCGCCGCTGGGTACCTAGCCCCGGCCAAGGTCTTGGCCATGATGGCCATTGACCTGCTGTACGGCGATGCGTCCTCAGCCCGGGACATCCTACAAAATCACGCGCCCAACATGAGTAAGGACGAATATCTCCAGCAGCAAAAGGCACTCTTTCGCCGAGAGCTCTTTGCCGGTGATCAAACAGGGGAGAATGCAACGTGAAGCTAGGTATGGTTACCTATAATTTGGGCCGCGATTGGGATTTAGAGACGCTGATCACCCATTGCGAAGAGGCCGGTTTTGCCGGAGTTGAGCTGCGGACTACGCATGCCCACGGGGTCGAAGTGGCGCTCAGTACAGCTGAGCGGGCCGAGGTCAGGAAGCGCTTTGCCGATTCGGCAGTCGAGCTAGTGGGATTGGGCAGCGCCTTTGAATACGACGCTGTTGATCCTCAGGTTTTGCAAAGTCACATCGACGGAACCAAAGAATACGTGCGCTTGGCCCACGATCTCGGAGTCGGCGGAGTCAAAGTGCGCCCCAACAACGTCCACGTAGATGAGGGGATCCCCATCGAACAGACCTTGGAGCAGATCGGCGTTAGCTTGCGCGAGTGCGGCGAATTTGCCCGCGGTCTGGGGGTGCAGATCCGCTTGGAGGTCCACGGTCGCACGACCTCGAATCCAGCCAACATCCGCAAGATCCTCGACTACGCCGACCACGACAATGTCTTCGTCTGCTGGAACTCCAATGCGACGGACCTAGTCGACGGCTCCATCGACGGCAGTTTCGCCTCCTTGCAGGATGCCATTGCCTTGGTCCACATTACCGAATTGTGGAGCGATTACCCGTGGGAGCGGCTCTTTACCCTGCTGCGACACAGCGGCTATGCCGGTTATTGCCTCGCCGAAATCCCCGAAAGTCCAGATTCCCTGCGCCTGATGCGCTATTACCGAGCCTTGTGGCAGGCCCTCGCCAAAGGCTAGTGATGGGCGATGCCTGAGATCGCCTATGTCAACGGACGCTTCTGTCCATTGGCCGAAGCCGTGGTGTCGGTCGAGGACCGGGGCTATCAGTTCGCCGATGGGGTCTATGAAGTCGTTGGGACCTATGGCGGGTGTCCCTATGCCTTAGAGCCGCATTTGGCGCGCCTCCAGGGCAACCTAGCAACACTGCACTTGCCGTTGGATATCTGCGAGTATGGTCTTCGAGCCAAGCTGATGGAGGGCATCGAGCGGAGCGGTTTTGGCGAGACCTTGATCTATATCCAAGTCACGCGAGGAGTCGCCCCTAGGCAGCACGAGTTTCCCGCTGTCCCGGTCGCGCCCACTGTCGTAATGACGTTTAAGGAATTGCGTCGCCTGCCCCGGGACCTCTACGACCGCGGCGTCGAAATCATTAGCACCGAAGACTTGCGCTGGAAGCACTGCGATATCAAGAGCATCGCCTTACTGCCCAACCTCTTGGCCAAACAGGCGGCAGCGCAAGCGGGAGCCTTCGAGGCACTGCTAGTCGACGCGGAAGATCGGGTCACCGAAGGGGCTTCGACCAGTGCCTTTCGCGTAAAGGCAGGGCGATTGTGTACCGCACCTATTGGCCCCCACATCCTGCCGAGTATCACCAGAGGGATTCTTCTCGATTTGGCCCGCCAGCTCGGCATACCCATTGCCGAAGAATTTTCCACGCTGGAGCAATTTAAGGAAGCCGATGAAGTTTTTATTGCCGGTACTACCCTCGAGGCGATGCCGGTGGTAAAAATCGATGATGCAATTATCGGAGATGGTATACCGGGGACGATAACTCAGCAGATCCGCACTGCGTTTATGGAGTCACTGAATTTGACCTGAAAGGGCAGGGGTACCACACAAAAAAGGGGGACGTGCAGACAGGCTGCGCGTCCCCCTTTTGCGTTGTTGTCAGAGATTTTTAATGAATGACGATCATCTTGGTTTCGGTCATTTCCTCGACCGCGTACCGGGGCCCCTCCTTGCCCATGCCGCTTTCCTTGAGGCCGCCATAGGGCATCAGATCGGCGCGCCACTGAGTGCCCCAGTTGATGTGGATGTTGCCCGATTCCACCTGCTGGGCAAACTGGAGGGCCCAGTTGAGGTTCTCAGTGAAAATTGCGGCGCTGAGACCATAGTTGGTGTCGTTGGCCATGGCGATGGCTTGGTCGATATCGTCGATTCGGCTGATGCCGAGCGCGGGGCCGAAAATCTCGTCGCAGGAGACCTTCATCTCCGGTGCTACATCGGCTAGGATGGTCGGGGCGTGCATCGTGCCCTCGCGGGTTCCGCCCGTGACGACGTTGGCCCCAGCTCCAACGGCTTCTTGCACCCAAGCCTCGACGCGCTCGGCGTCTTGGACGCGGATCATGGGCCCCATCTTGACGTCGTCGTCGAGGGGATTGCCGGTCGTTAGGGATTCGACAGCGGGTTTGAGAGCGTCGATAAAATCCCCGTACACCTCGCTGCTGGCGAATACCCGCTGAGTCGAGATGCAGACTTGGCCGGCGTTGGCAAAGCCGGTATTGGCGGTGGCGGCGGCGACCTTTTCGAGATCGGCATCCGGCATGACGATCAGCGGGGAGTTGGAACCCAGCTCCATGGTCACTTTCTTCAGGCCAGCGACCTGACAGATGTGTTCGCCGACATCTCGGCTGCCCGTGAAGCTGATTTTGCGGACCTTGGGATTGGAGCTGATCGCGTCGCCAATGACGCCTCCCGAACCTGTGACGCATTGAATGGCTTCCGCTGGCAGGCCCGCATCGACAAAAATCTCGGTCAGTTTGAGGGCCGAAAGTGGGGTGTCGCTGGCGGGTTTGACGATGATCGCGTTGCCAGCAGCCAGCGCAGGGCCGACTTTGTGGCAGACGAGATTGAGCGGGAAGTTAAAGGGCGTAATCGCGGCTACTACGCCACAGGGGACCCGCAGCGTGAAGCCGAATTTGCCCGCCCCGTTAGAGGCCCCACTTAGGTCGAGAGTTTCGCCAGTCAGGCGCTTGGCTTCCTCGGCAGACAGGACAATGGTCTCTTGGGCACGGGACGCCTCGCCCATGCCCTCGGCGAGGATCTTGCCCTCTTCGAGCGTGATGGTGCGCCCTAGGTCGTCGAGCCGCTCTAGCATTAGGTCGGCCGCGCGATGGATGATCTCGTAGCGCTCATGGGCGCTCATTGCGGCCATGACTTTGGCACCGCGCTCGGCCGAGTCAATGGCGCGGTCGATGTCTGCGGCGTCGCCCCTTGGGACGGTGTCCACGACCGAGCCGTCATAGGGGTTGATAACGTCCATGGTTTCGGCTTTGTCAACCCATTCTCCGGCGATGTACATCTTCATGGTCAGATTCCTTTTTGAGGTGAGTGGTAAGTAGTCAACAAGTTAAGCGAGCGCTTCTACCTGTCAAGCGAGCTTAGGGCTAAATGCCTAAGCGGTTTTCATAGGCCAAGGAGCGTCCCTCAGCATCTAGCAAGGGCTGTGGCGGGGCTTTCTTTTGAGTTAGCAAGCTGACGATTACTAAGGCGAGGGCGGAAAAGGGCACGGCCAAAAGGTCGGCTGGCAAATCCGAGGAGAGCACCCTCAGTACCTGCCAAGCGCACAGGCCAACCCCTATGGAGGCCAACGCCCCGGGGCCGTTGCTCTTGGACCACCACAAGCCAGCAGTTAGCGGGACGAACAGCGAGGCGAGGAGTACGGACCAAGAGTCGACCATCAAGTCGTACACCGAAGCAGTCCGGAGGGCCAACAGCAGAGATAGCGCGCCCAATAAGAGGACGGACAAGCGCGTCACGCGCAGCGACGACCGCTCTTCGGCATCGGGCTTGAAGTAGCGCAGGAGATCCCAGCCAATGACACTCGCCGGAGCGAGAAGGGCACTGTCGGCACTGGACAGGAGGGCTGAGACGAGGGCACCCATAAAGAGGACCAAGGCTATATCTGGAAGGTATTTTAGGGCGAGGGACATCATTATTAGATCGGGATCGGCCAAATCCGGGAGGATGACTGCACCCGCCATGCCGAGAAAAACGGGCAACAGCCCGACCGTTATATAAAGTAGCCCAGCCAGATAAGCGCTACGATAAGCCACCTTTTCGTTGCGGCTGGACAGACTGCGCTGGATTAGGTCTTGGCCCGCTAAGTTGCCGAGTCCGATAACCAGCCAGTCGCGCGCGTAGGCCAACCAACTGGCCGCGTCGCCGCGGGGGTAGAAATCGAAGCGGGAGGACGGTATTTGGGCGACGAGGGCCTTCCAGCCGCCCATGTCGCCGAGGAGGATTGGCGTCAAAATAAACAGCCCGAGCACGAGGATGGTCACTTGGACGAAATCGGTTAGCGTGACGGCCCACATGCCGCCGGCCCAAGTGTAGATCAGCACGATGACTGCGGCTGCGCAGATGCCGATAGCGGGATCGATGCCGGTCAAGATCTGCAGGATCCGTCCAAAGGCCACCAAGAGCGAGCCGGTCCAGCCAACATAAGCGGGAATAGTGCAAAGGCTGGCCAGCAGGCCCGCCCGAGGGCCGAAGCGGCGGCTAAAAAAGGATGCGATTGTCATCAAGCCCATGCGCCGCATCAGTCTCACGTAAAAGAGGCCAGCGATGAATAGGCACAAAGCCGCGCCAAAAGGGTCGGCAATGACCGCGAGGATGCCGCCCTTGTACGCAGCACTTGCCGCACCAATGCAGATTCCACCGCCAAACCACGTCGCCGCGAGCGTTGCGGTGCAGAGCAACAGGGGCAGGCGTTGGCCGGCGACGATAAAGTCCGTCGAGTTGCGGACGCGGCGACCAGCGTATAGGCCAACGCCGAGCATCACCGCGAGATAGACACCCAAGCCGATCAAGACCAATGGATTGGCCATGGCAAGATCCTTTGCGAAGATTTGTTATAATAACTAAAGGAGTGAAAATGGCCAATGACGCCAGCCAAGTGGCGAATCTGGCCATTAATCAAGTAATAATTTGATCTATGTTTTTTCTGTAATACAATGATCTGTAATAGATTATGGTCTTTTTAGCACTTTTGGCACAGACCTTGCAGGTTAGAAGCAACGCATGATAAGATTCACTCAATCAAGGAAGGTGTGCGATGGCTAAGGGAGCCTTTTCGAGGATAAGCGATATCCTCAAGTCCAATATTAACGAGATGCTCGACCGGGCCGAAGAGCCAGACAAGATGATCCGCCAGATGGTGCGGGACATGGAAGAGGCAGTAGGCAAGGCCACGGCCTCGGTAGGGACTGCTGTGGCCAACCACAAGCGGCTCGAGCGCCAGTTCAACGACAAGCAAAGCCAGGTCGCCGAATGGCAGGGCAAGGCCGAACGGGCGGTGGAAGCGGGCGAAGATGCGCTGGCGCGGCGGGCGCTGGAGCGCAAGGCGGTGTTTGCCAAAGCTGCTGAGGATCTGGCTCCGGCTGTGGAGGAAAGTCGGCAGACGGCCGAACAGTTGCGCGAGCAACTGCGCGAGCTAAAGACCAAGCTCGAAGAAGCGCGGACCCGACAGGGCACGTTGATTGCTCGCCACCAAGCTGCCCAAGCCCGCAAGCGTCTGGCCCAGAGCATTTCCGGGTTGGGTGAGGATGCCTTTTCCAGCTTTGAACGCTTTGAGCAGAAAGTCGAAGAGAGCGAGGCAGAGGCGGCCGCCCACACGGAGATTTCGGGCGAGATGGAAAACATTGAGAAAGAGATCCGCCAAATCGAAGTCGATCACAGCGTTGACGACGAATTGAAGGCATTAAAAGACAAGATGAAGAAAGACAAGTAATCCTTTGTTCCGCAGCATGTTGTGCAAGCTGCTGGATTCGAGGAACTAATGGCTGTGACGATGAGACCGCCCGATGCGGCAAAAAGCGAGGTACGAAGTGTTATGGAAGGGGGATTCAAGCGCCTAGGCGCTCTTTTTCTCAAGGTAATGGCCGTGCCGATGGTGCCGATAGGGCTAGGGTTTATGCTCTACGGACTTTTCCAAATTCTCCATGCCGATGGTCCAGATTCACATTTCGAGTTTTTCGCCATTGGCGTCACCCAGACCATTTTCGGCAGCTTGCTCTGGATACTGGCCAAAAAGCTCGATGCGGCCGCGCACTTGGTGCGCTACCGACGGCAGCAGAACCGCGTGGTGCGGCTAGCCCAAAAGAGAAATGGCCGCCTGACGGTGACCGAAACGGCGGCCGATACCGGGTTGACTGTCGAGGAAGCCTCGGAGATTCTCAAGCGCTTGGCCGATGGGGGATTCGTCGAGGTCGAAATAACCGATTCGGGCTTGATGGTCTATCGCTTTCCAGAAGTGCTTTTTGAGCATGAGAAACACTGGAGCCGGGGTGTCGAAAGTGCCTGATATAAAAAGGCTATAGCTAGGACAGGGAGGGAGCAAATGAATTGGTTTTTGCAGCTCGCCATTGGCGTATGTCTCATCATCCTGTGCAGTGGATTGGTCAATTGGGGCAACAAGTATTATTCGAGCCGCAAGCGACGAGACAAAAAAGCCAAAGAGGAAGAGGATTTGATCGCCAAGCGTCTAGAGCGAGTAGAGCAGCGGCTGACCGAGGTGCAGGACGTGATGATCGCCCTTAGTGAGAAAATCGACTACATGGATGGGATGGGAGCTAAACCTTGGAGTACGAAAAAGGCTGATGGGAAGAAGAGTTGATTGAAAAGTTTATTCCATCGAAGAGAGGGAAAGGAGCTAAATCATGGACAGGAATAAGGGGATCGTCTTCGGATTCTTCGCTGGTATCGCGTTGTGTGTTCTTTTTTACTCTGCGTTTCCTATCTACCCCGAGTCCTATGGTCTGATGGGGCCCGTCATCCTGACGCCACTCTTGTTGGCTGCCGTGGCGATTTTCGGCATCGCCAAAGTTGCCGAATACCTCAAGCTCAAGGCGACTGTATCCGAGGACAAGGGCCTTGAGCCGGATGAGCTGCGGGAGCGGTTGACCGCAGTTGAGCGGCGGCTGACTGAGGTGCAAGACGTGATGATCGCTCTCAGCGAAAAGATTGACCACATGGACGGAACAGGATCTAAGTCTTGGGAGCGCCAAGAACCGCGAGAGCAAGGCTAGGCCGTGGATTGGCTCGACCGCGCTTTAGAGGCTTGTGAAGGTGCGCGTTGGGCCGAGGCCCTGGAGTGGTGCGAGCGCGGCCTAGCGCAGGTACCCGACGACTTGGAACTCCAGCATCGCAAAGGGCTTTGCCTTTTGGAACTGGGGGACGAACAAGCGGCCATCGCCGCACTGGAAGCGACCGCGACGAGTGGTCATCTAGAAAGTCACTACCAACTCGGTTTGCTCGCAATGCGCCAAGGGCGACGGAACGCCCGGTTCCGCGAGCGGTCGCTAGCGCACTTTGAGGCCATCGTGCACGCGACCGAGGAAGGGCGCGAATACCCAACTCTCGATCGCGTCTTTTTCGCTCTTGGTAGCCAGTATAACGAAGATCCACAGCGCCGTGAGGAAGCCATCCGCGCGTTTCGCCAGGGGTTGGCGATCAACCCGCTTTCCGCGGTTGGCCACAACAGTTTGGGCCAGCTCTTGCTGCAAGGCGGCCAGGTGTTGGGGGCGATGGGGGAATTCAAAGTTGCCATCCAGCTCGACCCTAAGCTCAGTCAGCCGTATGCGAATTTGGCCCGTTTGTTTTTTCGCCACGTAAAACCCCCTGAATTAGAGCAAGAATACCAGCACATCTGCGAGGAGTTCGCGCAAAGTGCTCCGCAGGTCCTCGCGCGTTTGTCGCTGGAAATGGTCGAATTGGGGAAAGAACAGGTGTACGAGGGGTTTTACACGAAGGGACATCGCATCAAAAACCTGATGGGGATTATCGGCAGCCGCTTGCGGGGGCTGGGACGCAAGGCCGAAGGGGCGCAACGGGGGGAATTGAATCGCTTAGGGGGCGAATATGAGGCCCTGTACGACGAATGGGTGGGGTTTTTGGAGGCGATGAAAACGGATAAAATTCACCCAGCGGTGATCGATCTCGGGCGCTTGGTGCGCCGGGTGGTCGCCGGATTTGACCGCCAAACTTGGAAATCCGCGATCCAGACGCGGGTCCAAGCGGGTGTGCCACGCGTGGAGGCCGATGAACGTATGCTGCGCGAGGCCATTACCAACCTCTGCCTCAACGCCTTGGAAATTCTCGAAGAAAAACGCGGAGGTCGGGTAGTGTTGGGCGCTGGCTACGACGCGGAGCAGTCGCTGGTCTTTGTTGAGGTCGAGGACGATGGGCCGGGCATTGAGGAAGAGCATTTGGAGTTGATATTCGAGCCTGGATTTACCACTAGGGAACGGGGCAATGGCTATGGCTTGAGCATTGCGCGTCGCATTGCCCAAGCCCATCAAGGCGTGCTACGCGTTAAGAGTAGAAAGGGACACGGAACTGTTTTTCGGCTCGATCTGCCGCTCAATTTCGCGGGCGGCGAGCCCTAGCTTTTTAGTGATTGAACGAGGACTGACATGGTAGGCAAAAAACAGAAAGCCGTTTTAATCGCCGATGACCAGCAGGAATTGCGCGAGATATTGGCGGAAAAACTGCGCAGCTTGGGCAAAGAGGTTATTTCGTTTTCCAATGGCCAGCGTTTGCTCGGGCATCTGGCTGCTAGGCCGACGGATGTCGAACTCGTGGTGCTGGACTTTGACTTTGGTGTTGGCCAGCCCAATGGCCTCGAAGTGCTGAAAAAGATCAAAAAGCACTGGGTCGAGTTGCCGGTTATTATTCTCACAGGCAAGGGGAGCGTTGACTTGGCAGTCGAAGCGGTGCAGGCCGGGGCGGCGGACTTTATCGAGAAGGACCTGTACGTCGAAGACAAGCTCGAAGTGGAGATGGAAAAGGTCGAGCGGATGTTGGCGGTATTGCGCGAAAACGCCCGCCTCAAGGCCGAGAACGAAGCTCTGGACCGCGATAATACCTTTTATCGGACCCAGCTAGGCCAGCGCTATCAGATCGTCAGCCGCAGCCCTCTGATTCAGAACCTGCTCAAGCAAGTTGAACAGATCGCCTCGATACCGCGGCCCGTGTTGATCTGCGGCGAGCGCGGCACTGGCAAGGAGCTGATCGCAGCGGCCTTGCACTACGGGAGCAATCGCCGCGAGCGGGCCTTTGTCAAGATGAACTGCGCGGCACTGTCGGATACCCTACTCGAAAGCGAGCTATTTGGCCACGAGAAAGGGGCCTTTACAGGTGCGACCGAAATGCGCCACGGCCGCTTTGAAACCGCCAATGGCGGCACGCTCTTTCTCGACGAGATCGGCAACACTTCGCTGGACTTCCAAAAAAATGTGTTGCGCGTCATAGAATACCAAGAATTTGAACGAACGGGCGGGACACAGACGATCCACGTTGACGTGCGCGTAGTGGCGGCGACCAACACAGACCTAGAACGGGAAATAGCCAGCGGGCAATTTCGCGCCGACCTCTACGACCGCCTGCGGTTTAGCGTGCTCCAGCTACCGCCCTTGCGGGAGCGGCCCGAGGACATCCGGCCCTTGGTTGCTTACTTTACTCAGCAGCTATGCGACGAGGTGCCTGCGATTGAACGACGCCCGTTTGCCGAAGGCGTTTTGGCCACGCTAGAGACCTACGCTTGGCCGGGCAATGTACGCGAACTCAAGTTTGCCATTGAGCGCGCCCTTTGCGTCGCGCAGGGGGACGAAGTGGGCGTGGAGGATTTGCCCCGGAAGTGCGCGGCGGCAGTGGCGTTGACCTTCCTGAGGGAGGCAGTTTCGACGAACAAGTCGAGCGTGTCGAGCGAGGCTTGCTCGACGGCGCGCTCTCCCAGGCGGGCGGGCGGCAGAAAGACGCGGCACAGCATTTGGGCTTGACCTACGACCGCTTCCGACACTTGCTCCGCAAATACCAAATCACGGCCAAATGACTCACTGTGTTCTCTGGCCGAGTCTTGTTGACAGTGGGAACGCGCCGGGTATATTAACCGCAAGGCTCCCACACGGGCGAGAGGCGCATGGAAAAAGTTTACAAAGTCGAGACTACACTTTCCCACAGCTTGGCCGAACTCTATGCCGGCCTTGAAGAAGAGTTCGCCAACAAAAGCAGTATCCCCCTCTCGGACATGAATCGCACGTTGTTGCAAACGGGCTTGATCCACCATCTGACGATGATGAGTGGCCTGGGGCTAATTGAACCGGAGAAAGCCGAGCGGCTGCACGCGTTGATCGACCAAGTAGCAAAGGATACCATACTCTGGGACATCTTGCAGATGGTGCGGACCTATTGGCGGGATTGCGGTTCTAATGGTCCGGGCAGTTCCGGTGGCCTCAACGCCTGATGTGGTGCTTATAACTCGTTGTATAGATTGTAGTTCAGGGGATGTGTGGTTGACAATCCCCGTGGCCACAAGTATTATACAACTCATTTCGCGGACCTCTTTAACTAGGCTGGCAAAGCGAGCAGATGACCTCCTTTAGCGCAGTGGTTTTTGATCACTACCGGCACCCTCGAAACGCTGGGCAAATCGGCGACGCCAATGCCTCGGGGCAAGCTGAAAATCAGGCTTGCGGCGATGCAATGCAGCTTTTTGCCCGTATCGAAGACGGTCGCATCGTTCGCGCTAGCTGTAAGACCTTTGGTTGCGCCCCCTCGGTCGCGGCTGGTTCGGTGCTCACCGAGTTGCTAGCAGACTTATTGTTGGCGGACGCAGCCCAGCTAAAGCCGGCAGCTATTGAGGAGGCACTAGGGGGACTACCGCCAATGAAGCGCCACGCTGCCCAACTAGCCATTGACGCGACTCAAGCCTTAGTGAAAAACTACCAGGCCAGTATGACCTCCTAACGCCTTCTCACCTTCCGTTTTAACCTCACGCCGAAAGGATTGCACCATGGCTCACTCTCTTCCCGATCTCTCCTACGCCTATGACGCGCTAGAACCCGTCATAGATGCCCGCACCATGGAGATCCACCATACCAAGCATCACAATACCTATGTGACCAGCCTCAACACCGCGCTCGAAGGACACGACGACTTGGCTGCCAAAAGCGTCGAAGACCTCATCAGCGACCTCGACGCCGTCCCTGAGGGCATCAGCACGGCGGTGCGCAATCACGGCGGCGGTCATGCCAATCACAGCCTATTTTGGCAGATCATGGCTCCAGCGGGAGAGCGCGGCGAGCCTTCGGCTGAGCTCATCGCCGCCGCCGAAGCCAAATTTGGCAGTCAAGACGCGGCCCGCGAAGCCTTCGTGGATGCCGCAACCAAGCGATTCGGCAGCGGCTGGGCTTGGGTCGTAGTCAAGGACGGCGAGCTCGACATCCTCAGCACCGCCAATCAGGATAATCCCCTAATGGACGGCAGCGGAGTTCCCATCCTCGGCATTGATGTTTGGGAACACGCCTATTATCTCAACTACCAAAACCGTCGGCCCGACTACATCGCCGCTTGGATTGAGACTGTCAACTGGAACGAAGTCAATCGCCGCTTTGCCGAGGCGATGGGGAGTTAGCAGATGGCGATTCAAGTAGGAGATACAGCGCCCGCGTTCACTCTCAAGAATGCGGATATGGAAGACGTAAGCCTCGGGGATTTCGCCGGTAAGAACGTCGTCTTGCTCTTCGTACCGCTGGCCTTCACCGGCGTTTGTACGCAGGAGTTGTGCGAGATTTCCGCCGGAATCAACGCGTACAATGATCTCGATGCCCAGGTTTTGGGGATCAGCGTTGATAGTCCGTTTAGCCTCAGCGCTTGGGCCGAAAAGGAAGGTATTGAGATTCCACTGCTCAGCGATTTCAACAAGGAGGTATCCGCTGGGTACGGTGCCCAGCACGAAGACCTGTTGGGCTTCAAAGGCGTCGCCAAGCGCTCGGCCTTTGTAGTCGATGGGCAAGGCATCGTTCGCTACGCTTGGGTGTCCGACAATCCCAAGGTTCTGCCGGATTTTGCGGCCATTAGGGCTTGTTTGCAATCGCTCAACTGAAGCACTTCGTTTTCGCAGTAGAGTGGGGCAAGGCACAGACGGCTTTGCCCCACTGCTTTGCCCCACTGTTTATAGAGCCCGCAAAGGAAGGTGCGCAATGGAAGATGTGACGGCAGGGTCGCTCGGCGAGCGGGATACTCCGAGCTGGCTCCAGGGCCAGAACAAGGCCAAGGCCGCCGAAATAGCCGGTCATTTCGCCCAAATTATGCAGGTTTTGGGGCTCGACTTGAGCGACCCGCACTTGCGGGGCACCCCAGACCGCGTCGGGCGGATGTACATGGAGATCTTTCGGGAACTGGATGACCAAGGCGAACCGGAAATTACCTGCTTTCCCAATAGCGATGGCTATGACAACATGGTGATCGTCAAGGACATCGAGTTCTTTTCGGTCTGTTCCCACCA
This sequence comes from Gemmatimonadota bacterium, assembly GCA_026706505.1. Next base: position 2,458 of record JAPOYQ010000149.1, on the reverse strand, counting down.
CATAATCCCGTTTTTCGGCAAGGCGCACATAGCCTACATACCTGGGGACGCGATCGTCGGCTTGAGCAAAATCGTGCGCGTTGTCGAATTTTACGCCCGCCGCCCCCAGCTCCAAGAGCGTCTCACTCAGCAAATTGTGGACTTCCTCGAAGCCAAGTTGGCACCCAAAGGATCCATCGTCGTAATGGAGGCCCGGCATTTGTGCATGGAGATGCGGGGAGTAGAAAGGCCCGGGGCGATAACGACCACTTCGGCGCTCCGGGGCCGTTTTGCCGAGCCGATAGTGCGCGAGGAGTTTTTCAACTTAATCAAGAAAGATTGAAGCAGCACGGGACGAACCCATGTCTGAGATTCAAGAGCAGGTACTGACGCCTCCTACCAGTGCGCTAGTCGATATCTCCCACCGGGACTTGCGCGACGACGAGTATTGGCGCGCCATTCCCGCCTATGCCGATTTGCGTGCCGATGAGTTCCACGAGCACCGCTTTCAGAGCCGCAATAGCGTGACGAGCTTGAAGAAACTGCGGGAGGTACTCGGTAGCGTCGTTTCAGAGGCGTTTTATCGAGATGTCGAACAGGGACTTTTGCGCTCGCCGATGAGCCTGCGGATTTCTCCATATCTACTGAGCTTGATCGACTGGTCGGAGCCAGCCGAGGATCCACTGCGCATTCAGTTTCTGCCCATGGGGTCGCGGATGCGGCCCGATCATCCGGAACTCGCTCTAGATTCGCTGCACGAGCAAGTGGATTCCCCCGTGCCGGGTTTGACGCATCGCTACGCTGACCGGGCGCTGTTCCTGACGCTCGACACCTGCCCGGTGTACTGTCGTTTCTGCACCCGCTCCTATGCGGTAGGGTTGGATACCGAGGATGTGGAGAAAGTGCATTTCGGCGCTGTTGCTCAGCGATGGGAGCAGGTTTTTGCCTATATCTCTTCGCGACCCGAGTTAGAAGACATCGTCATCAGTGGAGGCGATGTAGCCAATCTCAAGGCTGAACACATCGAGTACATCGGTACTCGCTTACTCAACATTGAGCATGTGCGGCGGATGCGCTACGCGACGAAAGCTCCGGCGATTATGCCGCAGAAACTCGTCACAGACCGAGAGTGGGTCGATGCCCTAGCGCGGGTTGTCGAAGCAGGACGCAAGCTCCACAAGGAAGTCTCGCTGCACACGCATTTCAACCATCCGCGCGAAATCACGGCCATCAGCGGCCGCGCGCTCGACGAATTGATGGAGCGCGGCATCTGGGTACGCAACCAAACCGTCTTGCAAAGGGGTGTCAACGACGACGTTGACATCATGCAGCATCTCGTGCGGCGGCTTAGCTACCTCAACGTGCATCCGTATTACACTTTTGTCCACGATATGGTGCGTGGGGTTGAAGAGCTGCGCACGACTTTAGCGACGGCGATCGACTTAGAAAAGACGATTCGGGGGCGGACCGCAGGGTTCAATACGCCGGCCTTTGTACTCGACACCATGGGGGGTGGTGGGAAGCGCGATGTCCACTCCTATGAACACTACGATCGCCAGACGGGTATTGCCATATTTACTAGTCCGGCTGTGAGGCCTGGCGAGGTCTTCTTTTTTTATGATCCCCTAGATGCGCTCGACCCGCAGATCGCCCAGCGCTGGAGTGATCCGGCCGAACGCGCGGTTATGAGGCAAGCGGCGCTAGAGGCCGCCCTCTAGACTCTATCGAGCGAGAAGCTGCGAGGGCCGGCATTTGCCCTTGTGGACTCTTATACCTTATCTATTAGTAATAATTAAACCTTAAGACCATCAAGGCTTACAGCAATGGACTATCCAGATATGATCCAAGCATTAGCGGGCTTGGGCCTGCTCGCTTTGGGAGGTGGTCTAGGTTTTCTGCTGAATTACCTATTAAAAAGGGGTGTCCTGCCCCAAGTGGAGAGAGAGGCAGAAGACCGAGTGCGGCAGCAGCTAGCCGAAGAAGAGCGCACGGTGCGGTTGGGCTTGATTGAGGAGCGGGATGACTGGTATAAAACCAAAGCCCGCCAAGAGGCCGAGTTAGAGGATCAATTGGCCGATCTGAATCGCCGCGATAAGAGTTTGGCACAGCTTGTGCGCGACCTCAATAGCCAGAAAGAAGAGCAGAGCCGGGCGTGGAATCGCCTCAAGAATCAGGAGCGGCGGATTGTCCAGCGAGAGCGGACCCTCAAAGAAGAAGAAAAGGAACTGGGCCAGATGCGCGCCGAGTACCAGCAACGTCTAGAACTGGCCAGTGGGCTGCCCGCGGACGAGGCACGCGAACAGATGATGGAGCATCTGGCCAGTGAGGTCCGCGGACGAGCGGCGGCTATGATCCGCAGCGAGCGCACCAAGGTGAAGGAAGAGTCGGATCGAGAGGCCCAAAAAATCATCGCCCAAGCCATTCAGCGCTGTGCAGTTGAAGAGACCGTCCACTTGGTCACTTCGACAGTGCCCTTACC